>NZ_JBIVPT010000001.1:573697-855497 GCF_044754785.1 Streptomyces sp. NPDC092952
TGCCCGGCCCCCCCCGGGGGCGGCCCGTTTTACCTTGGGGGCGGGGGGGGGGGGGGGGCCCCCCCCCCCGCCCCCCGCGCCCCGGGGGGGGGGGGGGGCGCCGGGGCCCCCCCGCGCCCGACTGCTCAGTACTGCGGGTGCTGCGCTCAGTCCTTGCCGGACTTCAGAGCCTCCATCGCGCGCTCGGTCACATCGGTGACCTTGCCGAGCGCGGAGATGGTGACCACCAGGTTCTGCGCCCGGTAGTAGTCGATGATCGGCTCGGTCTGCGTGTGGTAGACCTCCAGCCGGGTACGGACGGTCTCCTCGCTGTCGTCGTCCCGCTGGTACAGGTCGCCGCCGCAGACGTCGCAGACGCCCTCGGTCTTCGGCGGGTTGTACGTCACGTGGAAGACGTGCGAGCCGTCGTTCCGGCAGATGCGGCGGCCGGCGATGCGCTTGACCACCTCGTCCTCGGGGACCTCCAGGTCCAGGACCGCGTCGAGCCGGGTGCCCTCGTCCTTGAGCATGGCGTCGAGAGCCTCGGCCTGCCCCACGTTGCGCGGGAAGCCGTCCAGCAGGAAGCCGTTCTCGGCGTCCGGCTGGGACATGCGGTCCTTGGCCATCCCGATGGTGACCTCGTCCGGGACCAACTGACCGGCGTCCATGTAGGCGCGGGCCTGCTTGCCAAGGTCGGTGCCCTGGCTGATGTTGGCGCGGAAGAGATCGCCCGTGGAGATCTGGGGAATCGACAGGTTCTTGGCAAGGTACGCGGCCTGCGTTCCCTTGCCGGCACCGGGCGGCCCGACGAGGACGATTCGCATCAGCGGAGGAACCCTTCGTAATTGCGCTGCTGGAGCTGACTCTCGATCTGCTTCACGGTCTCCAGACCCACACCCACGATGATGAGGATGCTCGTCCCGCCGAACGGGAAGTTCTGGTTGGCTCCACCGAAGCTTGCCAACGCCATCGTCGGCACAAGAGCGATCAGACCCAGGTACAGCGAGCCCGGCCAGGTGATCCTGTTGAGTACGTAGCTCAGATACTCGGCAGTAGGTCGACCAGCCCGGATACCCGGGATGAACCCACCATACTTCTTCATGTTGTCGGCGACTTCCTCGGGGTTGAACGAAATCGCCACATAGAAGAAGGCGAAGAAGACGATCAACAGGAAGTACGCGGTGATGTAGTACGGGTGGTCGCCCTTGACCAGGTTGTCCTTGATCCAGGTGGCCCAACCCGCGGTGGAGTTGGAGAACTGGACGATCAGGGCGGGGATGTAGAGCAGCGAAGAAGCGAAGATGACGGGGATCACGCCCGCCTGGTTGACCTTCAGCGGAATGTACGTGGACGTACCGCCGTACGACCTGCGCCCGATCATGCGCTTCGCGTACTGGACCGGGATCCGGCGCTGGGCCTGCTCGACGAAGACGACGAGGCCGACCATCACGAAGCCGATGAGGATGACGGTGCCGAACTCGATCCACCCGTCGGCCAGCTTGCCGCTGGTCTTGATGGCCCAGAGCGAGCCCGGGAAGCTGGCGGCGATCGAGATGAACATCAGGATCGACATGCCGTTGCCGATGCCGCGGTCGGTGATGAGCTCACCGAGCCACATGACGGCGGCGGTACCGGCGGTCATCGTGATGACCATGACGATGGTCGTGAAGATCGACTGGTTGGGGACGATCTCCTTGGCCACCGGGCAGCCGCTGAAGAGCGCGCCGCTGGTGGCGGTGGCCACCAGGCCGGTGCCCTGGAGGATGGCGAGCGCGACGGTCAGATAACGCGTGTACTGCGTGATCTTGGCCTGGCCGGACTGGCCCTCCTTCTTGAGCGCCTCCAGTCGCGGGATGACCACGGTCAACAGCTGAAGGATGATGCTGGCCGTGATGTACGGCATGATGCCGAGCGCGAAGATCGTGATCTGCAGCAGTGCACCACCGCTGAACATGTTCACCAGACCGAAGAGGCTGTTGTTGCCCTTACTGGCCTGATCAACACACATCTGGACGTTCTCGTAGCTCACTCCCGGTACCGGGATGTGTGCCCCGAGCCGGTAGATCACGATGATGCCGAGCGTGAAGAGCAGCTTCTTGCGCAGGTCGGGCGTCTTGAACGCCCGGGCGAACGCGGTGAGCACGGTGCCTCCTGCGACCCCCCGCGCAGAGCGTAGAGGTGACGGTCTTGAGGATCGACGAATATGTAAACAGTCAAAGTCCCCGGGCAGTAGCCCAGGGGTTACCACACAACGACGCACGCCACCTTACCGGCGACCATGCCCCCCTAGGAACGACCAACCGGGGATGCCCCAAATGAGAGGCATCCCCGGTCGGGTAGTTCAGGCCATCGAGTTGTCTCAGACGAGCTCGGTGACGGTGCCGCCGGCGGCGGCGATCTTCTCCTTGGCGGAGCCGGAGACGGCGTCAACCGAAACCTGCAGCGCCACGGAGATCTCGCCCTGTCCGAGGACCTTGACGAGGTGGTTGTTGCGCACGGCACCCTTGGCGACCAGGTCGGCCACGGTGACCTCGCCACCCTCGGGGTAGAGGGTCGCGAGCTTGTCCAGGTTCACGACCTGGTACTCGGTGCGGAACGGGTTCTTGAAGCCCTTGAGCTTCGGGAGACGCATGTGGAGGGGCATCTGCCCACCCTCGAAGCGCTCCGGAACCTGGTAACGGGCCTTGGTGCCCTTGGTGCCACGACCGGCGGTCTTACCCTTGGACGCCTCACCACGACCCACACGGGTCTTGGCGGTCTTGGCGCCCGGGGCGGGCCGGAGGTCATGGGCCTTCAGCGGCTTGTTCTCCGCCATGTCAGTCGACCTCCTCAACCGTCACGAGGTGGCGGACGGTGTGCACCATGCCGCGGAACTCGGGACGGTCCTCCTTGACGACCACGTCGTGCAGGCGCTTCAGCCCGAGCGAACGCAGCGTGTCACGGTGGTTCTGCTTGCTACCGATGTACGACTTCGTCTGCGTGATCTTGAGGCGAGCCATTACGCACCCGCTCCCGCACGCGCACGGAGCAGAGCCGCGGGGGCGACGTCCTCGAGCGGCAGACCGCGGCGGGCCGCGATCTCCTCGGGACGCTGCAGGCCCTTGAGGGCCTCCACGGTCGCGTGCACGATGTTGATCGCGTTGTCGGAGCCGAGCGACTTCGACAGGATGTCGTGAACGCCGGCGCACTCCAGAACGGCGCGCACCGGGCCACCGGCGATAACACCGGTACCGGGGGAAGCAGGCTTCAGCAGGACGACGCCCGCAGCCTTCTCGCCCTGGATCGGGTGGGGGATGGTGCCCTGGATGCGCGGGACCTTGAAGAAGTTCTTCTTGGCCTCTTCCACGCCCTTGGCGATGGCCGCGGGAACTTCCTTGGCCTTGCCGTAGCCGACACCGACGGTGCCGTCACCGTCGCCCACCACGACCAGCGCGGTGAAGCTGAAGCGACGACCACCCTTCACAACCTTGGCGACGCGGTTGATCGCGACGACGCGCTCGACGTACGCGGTCTTCTCGGCGGCAGCTGCGCCGCCGTCACGGCCCTTCCGGTCCCGCCGCTCGCCGCCACCGGCACCGCTTCCGCGGCGCTGGGGTCCAGCCATTGGATTTACCTCTCTCTGTTACGTCCGCTGTGCGTAGGAACCGGGCTCAGAACTTCAGACCGGCTTCACGGGCGGCGTCAGCCAGAGCGGCAATCCGCCCGGCGTACTGGTTACCACCGCGGTCAAACACGACGGCCTCGACGCCGGCGGCCTTGGCACGCTCAGCGACCAGGGCGCCGACCTGCTTGGCCTGGCTGCTCTTGTCACCCTCGCCACCACGGATGGAGACGTCCAGGGTCGACGCCGACGCGAGCGTGTGGCCCGCGATGTCGTCGATGACCTGAGCGACCATGTGGCGGTTGGACCGCGTCACGACCAAGCGGGGACGCTCCGGCGAGCCGGAGATGTGCTTGCGGACACGGATGTGGCGACGCTTGCGGGCGGCGCGCTTGTAGGCGTCGCCCTTGGCGATCTTCACGCCGTATGCCATGGCTACTTACCAGCCTTTCCGACCTTGCGGCGGATGACCTCGCCGGCGTACTTGACGCCCTTCGCCTTGTACGGGTCGGGCTTCCGCAGCTTGCGGATGTTGGCCGCGACCTCGCCGACCTTCTGCTTGTCGATGCCCTCGACAGACAGCTTGGTCGGGGACTCGACCTTGAAGGTGATGCCTTCCGGCGCCTCGACGACGATCGGGTGGCTGTAGCCCAGGGCGAACTCCAGGTTGGAGCCCTTCGCCTGGACGCGGTAACCGACACCGCTGATCTCGAGCGCCTTGACGTATCCCTTGGTCACACCGGTGATCATGTTCGCCACCAGCGTGCGGGACAGGCCGTGCAGGGCCTTGTTCTGACGCTCGTCGTTCGGGCGGGTGACGCTGATGACGCCATCCTCACCCTTGGTGACCTCGATCGGCGCGGCAACGGTGTGCGTGAGGGTGCCCTTGGGGCCCTTCACGGCGACCGTACGGCCATCGATGGTGACGTCCACACCGGCGGGAACCTGGATGGGGAGCTTGCCGATACGCGACATGAGCTATTCCTCCGTTCCCGACTACCAGACGTAGGCGAGGACTTCCCCACCTACGCCCTTCTTCTGAGCCTGCTGGCCGGTCAGGAGACCGTGGGACGTGGAGATGATCGCCACGCCCAGGCCGCCGAGAACCTTCGGCAGGTTGGTGGACTTTGCGTAAACACGCAGACCCGGCTTCGAGATGCGCTTGATGCCGGCGATCGAGCGCTCGCGGTTCGGGCCGAACTTCAGCTCGAGGACGAGGTTCTTGCCGACCTCGGCGTCCTCGACCTTCCAGCCGGTGATGAAGCCCTCCTGCTGGAGGATCTCCGCGATGTGCGACTTGATCTTGCTGTGCGGCATCACGACGGAGTCGTGGTACGCCGAGTTCGCGTTGCGCAGACGCGTGAGCATGTCTGCGATGGGATCAGTCATGGTCATGAATTGGCCTTCGGCCTCTCTCGCCGGGGTTTCCTGTATGCGCCATCCCTCTCCCCACTCAGAGGCGGGACGGGTGCGGTGCGGGGACCTACGGCGTAGTAAGTCGGTCATGGGCGGCAGGCGCCCAACCCCACAAGCCTACGACATGTGAGGGCGGGCTCCTGCCGACCAGATGCTTACCGAGAGCTTTCCGGTGATTCCCAACGCCCTAGGGGCGGAGGAGAATTACCAGGAGCTCTTGGTCACGCCCGGCAGCTCGCCACGGTGAGCCATCTCACGAAGGCACACGCGGCACAGGCCGAACTTGCGGTAGACGGAGTGGGGCCGGCCGCAGCGCTGGCACCGCGTGTACGCGCGGACGCCGAACTTCGGCTTGCGGGCGGCCTTAGCGATCAGAGCCTTCTTCGCCACGGTCAGTTCTCCTTGAACGGGAAGCCGAGGTGACGAAGGAGGGCACGACCCTCGTCGTCGTTGGTCGCCGTGGTGACCACGGTGATGTCCATGCCCCGGACCCGGTCGATCTTGTCCTGGTCGATCTCGTGGAACATGACCTGCTCCGTGAGACCGAAGGTGTAGTTGCCACGGCCGTCGAACTGCTTCGGCGACAGGCCACGGAAGTCACGGATACGCGGCAGCGCGAGCGACAGCGTACGGTCCAGGAACTCCCACATGCGGTCACCACGGAGGGTGACGTGGCAGCCGATCGGCTGACCCTCGCGCAGCTTGAACTGCGCGATGGACTTGCGGGCCTTGGTCACGGCCGGCTTCTGACCGGTGATCGTGGTGAGGTCGCGCACGGCGCCGTCGATCAGCTTGGAGTCGCGGGCGGCGTCGCCCACACCCATGTTGACCACGATCTTCACGAGGCCGGGGACCTGCATGACGTTCTCGTACGAGAACTCCTCACGCAGCTTGCCGGCGATCTCCTCGCGGTACTTCGTCTTCAGACGCGGAGTGGTGGTGGTAGCCATCAGATGTCCTCACCCGTCCGCTTGGCAACGCGGATCTTGTTGCCTTCGTCGTCGAAGCGGTAACCGACGCGCGTGACGACCTTCTTGCCGTCCTTCTCCACGACGAGCTGAACGTTGCTCACGTGGATGGGGGCCTCGGTCGTCACGATGCCACCGGTCTGCGAACCGCGAGCGGTCTGACCGGCCTTGGTGTGCTTCTTGACCCGGTTGACACCCTCGACGAGGACACGGTCCTGAGCCGGGTAGGCCACGATGACCTTGCCCTGCTTGCCCTTGTCCTTACCGGTGATGACCTGAACCAGGTCGCCCTTCTTGATCTTCATGCTTACAGCACCTCCGGCGCGAGCGAGATGATCTTCATGAACTTCTTCTCGCGCAGTTCCCGGCCCACCGGGCCGAAGATGCGGGTGCCGCGGGGGTCACCGTCGTTCTTCAGAATGACGGCGGCGTTCTCGTCGAAGCGGATGTACGAGCCATCCTGACGGCGACGCTCCTTGACGGTGCGAACGATGACCGCCTTGACGACGTCACCCTTCTTCACGTTGCCACCGGGGATCGCGTCCTTGACGGTGGCGACGATGACGTCACCGATGCCCGCGTAGCGGCGACCCGAACCACCGAGAACACGGATGGTGAGGATTTCCTTCGCACCCGTGTTGTCGGCGACGCGAAGTCGCGACTCCTGCTGGATCACGTCTATCTCCTGATCGTCTGCCGGTTCCCGGCGGGGAGCTCCGTAAGCGACTTACGTGGCTCCCCGCCGAGCCTGGCGGAACTTGCCTGAGGGGAGTGCCCCTCAGGAATTACTTGGCCTTCTCGAGGATCTCGACGACGCGCCACCGCTTCGTGGCGGACAGCGGCCGGGTCTCCATCAGGAGGACGCGGTCGCCGACACCGGCGGCGTTCTGCTCGTCGTGCGCCTTGAGCTTGTTCGTACGGCGGATGACCTTGCCGTACAGCGCGTGCTTGACACGGTCCTCGACAGCGACGACGACGGTCTTGTCCATCTTGTCGCTGACGACCAGACCCTCACGGGTCTTGCGGAAACCGCGGTCGGTGTTCGTCTCAGTCACAGTCTTCTCGCTCATCAGACGCTCTCCACCGTCTCGATGCCCAGCTCGCGCTCGCGCATCAGGGTGTAGATCCGGGCGATGTCCTTACGGACGGACTTGAGCCGACCGTGGTTCTCGAGCTGCCCGGTCGCCGCCTGGAAGCGGAGGTTGAACAGCTCTTCCTTGGCCTCGCGGAGCTTGTTGAGCAGCTCCTCGTTGCCCAGCTCGCGCAGCTCGGACGCCTTGGTTCCGGCCGACATCACGCCTCACCTGCCTCGCGCCGAACGATGCGGCACTTCATCGGAAGCTTGTGAGCAGCGCGGGTGAGCGCCTCACGAGCAATCTTCTCGTTCGGGTAGGACAGCTCGAACATCACCCGACCGGGCTTGACGTTCGCGATCCACCACTCGGGAGAACCCTTACCGGAACCCATGCGGGTCTCGGCGGGCTTCTTCGTCAGGGGACGGTCCGGGTAGATGTTGATCCAGACCTTGCCGCCACGCTTGATGTGACGGGTCATCGCGATACGAGCGGCCTCGATCTGACGGTTCGTCACGTACGCCGGGGTCAGCGCCTGGATGCCGTACTCGCCGAACGCAACCTGCGTGCCACCCTTGGACATACCGCTGCGCTTCGGGTGGTGCTGCTTGCGGTGCTTGACCCTACGGGGGATCAGCATTTCGGTCAGGCCTCCGTTCCGGTGCTCTCGGCGGCCGGAGCGGCAGCGGCGGGAGCCTCGGCCTTGGGGGCCTCGGCAGCCGGGGCCGACTGCTGCTGCGGCTTGCGACCGCGACCGCCACGCTCGCCACCGCGGCCACCACGGCCGGCCGGGCGGTCGGCGCCGCCACGGGCCGGGCGGTTGCCGGCGCGGGCAGCGGCGTTCTCGGCGCGGACCTCGGCGATGTTCTTGACGTCGCCCTTGTAGATCCAGACCTTCACGCCGATGCGGCCGAAGGTCGTCTTGGCCTCGAAGAAGCCGTAGTCGACGTTCGCGCGGAGCGTGTGCAGGGGCACACGGCCCTCGCGGTAGAACTCCGAGCGGGACATCTCGGCGCCGCCGAGGCGGCCACCGCACTGGATCTTGATGCCCTTGGCGCCGGCCTTCATCGAGGACTGCATGCTCTTGCGCATGGCCCGACGGAAGGAGACGCGGGAGGAGAGCTGCTCGGCGACGGCCTGGGCCACCAGCTGAGCGTCCACCTCGGGGTTCTTGACCTCGAGGATGTTCAGCTGGACCTGCTTGCCGGTCAGCTTCTCCAGCTCGCCGCGGATGCGGTCCGCCTCGGCGCCGCGGCGGCCGATGACGATGCCCGGGCGGGCGGTGTGGATGTCAACGCGGACGCGGTCGCGGGTGCGCTCGATCTCGACCTTCGAGATGCCGGCCCGCTCCATGCCCTTCGTCATCATGCGACGAATGGCGACGTCTTCCTTGACGTAGTCCTTGTACAGCTTGTCGGCGTACCAACGGGACTTGAAGTCCGTGGTAATGCCGAGCCGGAACCCGTGCGGGTTTACCTTCTGGCCCATTACCGGGTTCCTTCCTTGCTGCTGACGACCACGGTGATGTGGCTGGTCCGCTTACGGATCCGGTAGGCACGACCCTGGGCACGCGGACGGAACCGCTTCAGGGTCGGGCCCTCGTCCACGTACGCCTCGCTGATGACCAGCGAAGAGGCGTCGGTGTGGTCGTAGTTGTGTGCGGCGTTGGCGATGGCGCTGTCCAGCACCTTGCCAACCGGCACGCTCGCGGCCTGCGGGGCGAAACGCAGGACCGCCTGAGCCTCCGTGGCATCCATGCCACGGATGAGGTCCACCACGCGGCGGGCCTTCATGGGCGTGACGCGGATGTACCGCGCCTGGGCCCTGGCTTCCATGGTTGTCCCTTCGGTGTAAGTCATAGTCGTTACCACCCGCGATTAGCGGCGCTTCGACTTCCGGTCGTCCTTGACGTGGCCGCGGAAGGTGCGAGTCGGCGAGAACTCACCGAGCTTGTGGCCGACCATCGACTCGGTGACGAACACCGGGACGTGGATCTTGCCGTTGTGCACCGCGATGGTGTGACCCAGCATGGCCGGGACGATCATCGAGCGACGGGACCAGGTCTTGATGACGTTCTTGGTGCCTGCCTCGTTCTGTACGTCCACCTTCTTGATGAGGTGGCCGTCGACGAAGGGCCCCTTCTTGAGACTGCGCGGCATCTAAACCCGCTCCTAGCGCTTCTTGTTCGTCTTGCGGCGGCGGACGATGTACTTGCTCGATGCCTTCTTCGGCGAGCGAGTACGACCCTCCTTCTGACCCCACGGCGAGACCGGGTGGCGACCACCGGAGGTCTTGCCCTCACCACCACCGTGCGGGTGGTCAACCGGGTTCATCGCGACACCGCGGACGGTCGGGCGGACGCCCTTCCAGCGCATACGGCCGGCCTTGCCCCAGTTGATGTTCGACTGCTCGGCGTTGCCGACCTCGCCGATCGTGGCGCGGCAGCGGGCGTCGACCAGGCGGATCTCACCCGACGGCATACGAAGGTGGGCCATGGTGCCCTCCTTCGCCAGCAGCTGCACGGAGGCACCCGCGGAGCGGGCGAACTTCGCGCCGCCGCCGGGCCGCAGCTCGATGGCGTGGATGGTCGTACCGACCGGGATGTTGCGCAGCGCCAGGTTGTTGCCGGGCTTGATGTCGGCGGCCGGGCCGTTCTCGACACGGTCGCCCTGCGACAGGCCACGCGGCGCGATGATGTAGCGCTTCTCGCCGTCCGCGTAGTGGAGCAGCGCGATGCGCGCGGTGCGGTTGGGGTCGTACTCGATGTGCGCGACCTTGGCCGGCACGCCGTCCTTGTCGTGACGACGGAAGTCGATCACGCGGTAGGCGCGCTTGTGGCCACCACCCTGGTGGCGAACGGTCACACGACCGGTGTTGTTACGGCCGCCCTTGCTGTGCAGGGGGCGGACCAGCGACTTCTCCGGCGTGGACCGCGTGATCTCGACAAAGTCGGCGACGCTGGAGCCACGACGGCCCGGGGTCGTCGGCTTGTACTTGCGGATACCCATTTCTCAGTCCTCGTCCGATTCCGGACGATCCAGACCGCCCTTAGGCGGTCGGACCGCCGAAGATGTCGATACGGTCGCCCTCAGCGAGGGTCACGATGGCGCGCTTCGTGTCGGCGCGCTTGCCGAAACCGGTGCGGGTGCGCTTGCGCTTGCCCTGACGGTTGATCGTGTTGACCCCGGTGACCTTGACCGAGAAGACCGCTTCCACGGCCTGCTTGATCTGGGTCTTGTTGGAGCCGGGCGCGACGATGAACGTGTACTTGTTCTCGTCGAGCAGCGCGTAGCTCTTCTCGGACACAACCGGCTTGACGAGAATGTCGCGCGGGTCCGAGTAGGTCTTGCTGGTAACGGTCGCCTCGCTCATCAGGCGTCGCTCCCTTCGGTCTCAGCGGTCTGGGGGCCAGACACGAAGGACTCGAAGGCGGCCTGGGTGAAGACCACGTCGTCAGAGACGATCACGTCGTACGTGTTCAGCTGGCCCGGCTCCAGGATGTGCACCTGGGGCAGGTTGCGGGCGGACAGCCACGCGGCCTCGTCGGCGCGGTCGACGACCAGGAGCAGGTTCTTGCGCTCCGAGATCTTGCCGAACAGCGTCTTGGCGGCCTTGGTGGAGACGCCACCCTCGACCACGCCGGTGACGACGTGGATGCGGGAGTGACGGGCCCGGTCGGAGAGGGCACCGCGCAGGGCGGCGGCCTTCATCTTCTTCGGGGTCCGCTGCGAGTAGTCACGCGGCTGCGGGCCGTGGACGACGCCACCGCCGGCGAACTGCGGCGCACGGGTCGAACCCTGACGCGCGCGGCCGGTGCCCTTCTGGCGGTACGGCTTGCGCCCACCGCCGCGGACCTCGCCGCGGGTCTTGGTCTTGTGCGTGCCCTGACGGGCCGCGGCCAGCTGCGCGACGACGACCTGGTGGATCAGCGGAACGCTGGTCTTGGCGTCGAAGATCTCCGCGGGGAGCTCGACGGTCCCGGCCTTGTCGCCTGCCGGCGAAAGGATGTCAATGGTGCTCATCGGTTCCTCAAGCCCCCTTGGCCGCGGTGCGGACCAGGACGAGGCCGCCGTTCGGACCAGGGACTGCGCCCTTGATGAGGAGCAGACCCTTCTCCGCGTCAACCGCGTGGATGGTCAGGTTCTGGGTGGTGACCCGCTCGTTGCCCATACGACCCGCCATGCGCATGCCCTTGAAGACACGGCCGGGAGTGGCACAGCCACCGATGGAGCCAGGCATGCGGTGCACACGGTGGGCACCGTGGGACGCCTTGCCGCCCTTGAAGTTGTGACGCTTCATCACACCGGCGAAGCCCTTGCCCTTGCTCTTGCCCGTGACGTCAACCTTGACGCCGGACTCGAACACCTCGGCAGTGACCTCCTGGCCCAGCGTGTACTCGCTGGCGTCGGAGGTGCGGAGCTCCACCAGGTGGCGGCGCGGGGTCACGTCGGCCTTGGCGAAGTGGCCCTTGAGGGGCTTGTTCACCTTGCGGGGGTCGATCTCGCCGAAGGCGATCTGGACTGCCTCGTAGCCGTCGGTGTCGTTGGAGCGGATCTGGGTGACGACGCAGGGCCCGGCCTTGACGACGGTCACCGGGACGACCCGGTTGTTCTCGTCCCAGACCTGGGTCATGCCGAGCTTCTCGCCCAGGACGCCCTTAATGTTCTTAGCCATCTCGCGCGTCACCTCAGAGCTTGATCTCGATGTCGACGCCCGCCGGCAGGTCGAGACGCATCAGCGAGTCAACCGTCTTCGGCGTGGGGTCGAGGATGTCGATGAGGCGCTTGTGCGTGCGCATCTCGAAGTGCTCGCGCGAGTCCTTGTACTTGTGCGGCGACTTGATGACGCAGTACACGTTCTTCTCAGTGGGCAGCGGCACCGGGCCCGCGACCGACGCACCAGTGCGGGTCACCGTCTCGACGATCTTCTTCGCCGAGGAGTCGATGACCTCGTGGTCGTAGGCCTTGAGCCGGATGCGGATCTTCTGTCCCGCCATGGCTACTAGTAGTCCTGTCTCTCTCGTAACGCTCTGGAACCCGGGGGCTCTCAAGACTTCCGTCTCCGACCCACGCGGTCGGGCGTGTCGCATCCCCTCTACGCAGATCTCCCGAAGGATTTCCCAACCAAGGGGGTGCGGGCCCAGGGACCGCAGGACCGGGGGCGGAACACCCACCGGGTGCCTGGCCGGTGCCCCACTGACGCTTCCCGGAAGATTCCCGTACGTCCGACCCGCAGGGGGTCGACGAGTACTGTGGGACTCGCTTCCGGTCCTCCCGGCGGGAGGCGCGCAGCATTGACACTCAACCGAGCAACCTGGTCAGTGTGCCATACGGGGCACTGGCCTGGCCAATCGGGCGGAGGATCTTACCCCGCGTGGTCGTCGGGTCAAACGCGGGCGCGCGGCGGGCGGGCCCCGGACCGGACTCCCCGGGCGAAATCGGGTGGGCGCGACGCGCCGTCCACCTTAGAGTGACCGGCCGGAAAGACCGTCGGCACCGGGGGCATCGATCATGAGTACGCACTATCCGCGCACCCCTCATCTGCCCTGGTCCCCCGGCGCCACCTCGGACGACGTACGGATCGCGGACCTCGCCGCGCTGGCCGGGCGCGAGGTCGTCGTCACCGAGAAGCTGGACGGCGAGAACACCACGCTCTACGCCGACGGGCTGCACGCACGCTCCCTCGACTCCGCGCACCACCCCTCCCGCGGCTGGGTGAAGGCGCTCCAGGGCCGGATCGGGGCCCGCGTCCCGGACGGGTGGCGGATCTGCGGCGAGAACATGTTCGCCCGGCACTCGATCCCGTACGACGGCCTGGAGAGCTTCTTCTACGGGTTCTCCGTCTGGGACGGGGACCACTGCCTGGACTGGGACCGGACCGAAACGTTCCTGCGGGGGCTGGGGATCCCGGTGCCGCCGGTGCTGTGGCGCGGGGTGCTCGACGCCCGCGCCACGAAGGCGCTGCGTGCGCTGCGGCCGGACACCGGGCGGCAGGAGGGGTACGTGGTGCGGCCGGCGGACGGCTTCGGGGCCGGGGAGTTCGGGCGGCTGGTGGCCAAGTGGGTGCGGCCGGGCCATGTGACCACCGGGACGCACTGGATGCACGCCGCCGTCGTGCCGAACGCGCTGGGACCGGCCGCCGCGCTGTGGGCGGTGCGGTCCGGGGCCCCGGCCGACGCGGGGGCGCTGGCCGAAGCGGTCGGGCCGGGTGCGGGCCCGGACGGGTGCGAGGGGGACGCCGGGGCGGTGGCCGCGACGGCCGACGCCCTGGACGCGGCGGGGGTCACCGGCGAGGACCGGCTGGCCGGGGTGGTGGCCGCGCTGCTGCGCCGCTCCCGCCGCGCCGGGCTCGGCGGGGCGCTGGCCCCGGCGCTGGGGATGCCGCTCGCCCGGCGCGTCGCCGACCTCGTCGGGCTGCACCCCGCGCTGCACCTCCCGTACCCGGACGAGGAGCGCCGTACCGGGCTGGCCCGGATGTCCCGCGCCGCCTCGCTGCCGGTGCTGCACGCGCTCGCCGGGGCCGTGGCGGAGAGCGGCGGGGCGCGCGAGCAGGTGGAGTGGTCGGCGCTGCACGCCCAGGAGGCGGCGGAGCCGGCCGGGCTGCGGGCGGCCTTCGACGGCCTGGCGCCCGAGGCCGCCGCGCGCTGCCTGGCGCAGGCGCGCGAGGCGTACGCGCTGGGCCGGATAGCCACCGCCGAGGAGGCCGTCGCCGCGACCTGGCGGTGGCGGGACGGGGACTTCCCCCGGCTGGTGCAGCTGGTCGGGCCGTCGGGCAGCGGCAAGAGCACCTTCGCCCGGTCGCTGCCCGGCGTCGACACGTACCTCTCGCTGGACGATCTGCGGCTGGCCCGGGGCTCGCGCGCCGACCAGCGGGCCAACGGGGAGGTGCTGCGCGAGGGGCTCGACCGGCTGGACGCGGCGCTCGTGCCGGGCGCCACCGTCATCTGGGACGCCACCTCGCTCAACGCCCACCAGCGCTCCCTGGTCCACGCGGTGGCCCGGCGCCGGGACGCGCTGGTCACCCATGCCGTGGCGCTGGTCGGCGAGGCGGAGCTGGTCCGCCGCAACGGGCGCCGGGACCATCCGGTGCCGCCCGGGGTCCTCGACGCGCAGCTGCGCCGCTTCGCGCCCCCGTACCCCGGCCAGGCCCACCGCACCTGGTACATCGGCGCGAGCGGCGCCGTCGAGGACGAGGCGTAGACCGTGGAGGACGAGGCGTAGTGCGTACCAGCGAGGAGATCTACCACCGGGTCCGGTGGGACGGCCGGTTCGATCCGGCGCGTTTCGTGATGGGCGTGGCGCAGCGCGGCCGGGAGGCGAAACGGGTGCCGCTGCCCCGGTTCACGCCCGGCGGGGAGATCCCCTGGCACCGGGTGCTGTTCTTCGAGGCGGACGGCGAGCTGGTCTGGGACCGCTCCACGGGCACGGACCGGATCGACGCGACGGAGGCCGGGCGGGTGCGGACGCCGCGCCGGCTGCCGTCGCCGTACTTCGTCTCCCGTACGCCGCACGCGTACGCGGCGGACCGGTCGGCCTGGATGCCTGTGGACCCGGCGGCCCCGGCTCCGGCGCCGCGTTCCTGGCCGTTGACCGTGCTGACCTGGAACACGCTGTGGGACCGCTACGACAGCGAGTTCATCCGCACCGCCGAGCGCAGACCGCTGCTGCTCGACGCGCTGCGCGACGCGGACGCCGACGTCATCGCCCTCCAGGAGGCCGAACCGGCCCTGCTCGACCTGGTGCTGGCCGCGCCCTGGGTCCGGACGGAGTACACCGTCTGGGCCGATCCGGCGGGCCGGGACACCGCGGAGTACGGTCTGCTGCTGCTCGCCCGGGTGCCGGTGGTGGAGGCGGGGCTGCACGCGCTCGGTCCGCACAAGGCGGTCGCGGCGGTGGTCGTGGCCGGGCCGGACGGGCCGCTCACGGTCGCCGTGACCCATCTCAGCAGCGACCACTCGGCCGACGGCGCCCGCCGCCGGGACGCCGAACTGGCCGATCTGGCAATGGGGTTGGCGGCCGTCGAGGGTGAGCTGGCGCTGCTCGGCGACTTCAACGACGGCGGAAGCACCCCGCAGGACCGGCTGGGGATAGCGGACGCCTGGAGCCTCGTGCACGGTGCGGACGACCGGACGCCCACCTTCGATCCCTCGGTCAACGCGCTGGCCGCCGTCTCCTCGCTGACCGGGCGGGTCTCCCGGCTGGACCGGGTGCTGCTCCGCACCGAGCGGCTGCGGCCCGCCTCGGCGGCGCTGCTGGGCCGGACGCCGGGGCCGGACGGGCTGTACGTCTCGGACCACTTCGGGGTGCTCGTCGGGCTGTCCGCCGACGCCCCGCTCGAAACGGATGAGAACGACGAGGTGGATGAGGCGGACGAGGTGCGTGCGGCCGGTGTGGTGCGCCGGGTGGCCGCCGCGCTCCCCGGGGCCGCCGTCCACCCGGCCGGCTCGCGGCGGATGGGCTGCGCCCTGCCCGGCGCGGACGTGGACCTGGTCGCCGCGCTGCCCGGCACGGTCGACCCGGCGGCGGTACGGGAGCTGCTGGCCGGGGCGCTGCCGGACGCCGTGGACCTGCGCGAGGTGGCCGGGGCCCGGGTGCCGGGGCTGCGCTTCACGCTGGACGGGCTCGGTGTGGACCTGGTGACCGTGGCGGCGGGGACCGTTCCCCCGGCCGGGGCGGTGGCCCGCCGGGGCGAGCTGGGCGGGGCGGCGGCCGTGGCGCTGAGCGCGGTGAGCGACGCGGAGGCGGTGGCCGGGGCGGCGGACCCGCACCGGGCCGCGTTCGTCCGGCTGGCCCGGGAGGTGAAGGGGTGGGCCCGGGCGCGCGGCCTGGACTCCGCCCCGTTCGGCGGTCTGCCCGGCCTCGCCTGGGCGGTGCTGGCGGCCCGTACCGCCCACGAGGCCGGCCATCTGGGCCCGCTCCCCCTGCTGCGGCACTTCTTCGCGATCTGGGCCATCTGGGACTGGGCCGAGCCGGTCGGCGGCCTGCTCCAGGCTCCCCCGGGCGACCCGCTCACGGTGCTGACGCCGACCGCGCCGGTCCGCTCCTGCACCGCCCAGGTCTCCCCGGCCGGGCGCGAGCTGATCGCCGGGGAGCTGCTGCGGGCCTGGGAGATCCTGGAGTCGGCCGCCGACGGGGACCCCGTACCGCGCGCCCTGCTCCGCACCCCGCCGTCCCCGTACCCGGACCACGCCGGCTGGGCGCTGGTCTCCGTGCGCCACGGGGCGGACGAGGGCCGGTTCCGCGGCCGGGTCCTCGCCCTGCTCGCCGCCCTCGCACGGGCGGGCGCGCCGGACGCCCGCGTCTGGCCCCGCCCGTGCGGCTCGGACGCCGTGTACGCCCAGTACGCCCTCGGCCTCGGCCGCACCCCGCCCGACGCGTCACGGCTGGCGGAGATCGGCACCGAACTTCTCCGCGGTCTGCCGGGCGCCACCCTCCACCGCACGGCCCCCGGCCGGGAACGGAAACTGCGATGAGCGCCCCCGTCTGGTCCCTGCGCCCCGCCCGCCCCGAGGACGTGGAGAGCGTCGCCGAGCTGCGGGCCGTCGTGATGCGCCCCGATCTGGAGCGGCTGGGCCGCTACGACGAGCAGCGCGTACGGCAGCGGCTGCGGGACGGGTACGCGCCGGAGCACACCTCGGTCGTGGTGGTGGACGGGGAGTTCGCGGGCTGTGCCGCCCTGCGGCCGGGCGAGGGCGGGCTGTGGCTGGAGCACTTCTACCTCTCCCCCGCCGTCCAGGGGCGCGGCATCGGCACCGCCGTGCTCCGTTCGCTGCTCGCGCGGGCCGACGCCGAGGGCGCGACCGTACGCCTGGACGTGCTCCGGGGCAGCGCCGCCCGCGCGCTGTACGAGCGGCACGGGTTCACCGAGGAACGGCGCGACCCGGTCGACGTGTTCATGGTGCGTACACCGGTACGTTGAGCCGACCGGGGCAAACCCCCGGAGTCCAGGCAACCCGCCCCCCAAGATCACCGTCTATCCCGGCGCAGCGGCGGCCCTCCCCCCCACCGCGGTCTGCGCACCGGCGGGCGGCATCGGGCCGTCCGCCGCGAGGGAGTGGACGGAGCACGGTGTGACGGATCGACCCGGCCCGCGCGTACCCGGTTCGGGGACGCCGCGGCGTACGGTGCTGGCGGCGGCCGGAGCGACGGGGCTCGCGGCCCTCACCTCCTGCGCGGCGCCCGCCCCGCCGCGCCGCCGCGACCCCGCGGCGGACCCGATGCCGGGGCTGCCGATCAGCACCACGCACCCGGCCCTGATGCTCCAGGTCCTCGCCCATCCGGACGACGACCTGTACTTCATGAACCCGGACACCCAGCAGGCCCTCGACGGCGGCACCCCGCTCGTCTGCGTCTACCTGACCGGCGGCGAGGCCACCGGCGTCAACCGCATCCCGGGCCGCCCGCTGCCCGCGCCCGACAAGGCGGCGTACTCCTCCGCCCGCCACCAGGGCCTGCGCCAGGCGTACGCGACCCTGCTGGGCGTCCCGATGTTCGCCGAGTGGCACCGGTCGGTGATGGAGCTGGAGGGCGGCCACCGCGCCGAGCTCAACACCCTGCGCCACGAGGGCCGCAAGGTGGACCTGGTCTTCGTCAACACCGCCATGCACACCACGTACGGGCGGCTCGGGCTGCCCAGCCTCTGGCAGGACCGGCGCCTGGTGCTGCCGACCGTCGTCGCCGAGGGCTCCCCGCTGCGGAAGGCGGGCTCGTACACGTACGACGGGCTGATCGACGTGCTGGCGGGGCTCTTCGAGCACTACCGGCCGAGCATCGTGCACACCATGGACCCGGACCCGGACGTCCAGCACAGCAGCCAGGCCGTCCGCATCGCCGACAGTGAGCAGCCGGGCTACTCCGACCACCCCGACCACACGGCCACGGCCCTGTTCACCTGGGCCTCGCTGATCCGGTGGGTGGCGCGGTCCACCCGGGACGGCGGCCTGGTCCCGAGCTTCGCGGTCACCTCGTTCCGGGGCTACTACAACCGGCACTGGCCGAAGAACCTGCCGCCCGCGGTGCTCGCCGAGAAGGCCTCGCACCTGGTCCCGTACGGCGGTGAGGTCGGCTGGCGGTGCGGCAATCCGGCGGGGTGCGGGGACTACAACGTCGGCGGTGACCGGCCGCTGACCAACCGCAAGGGCTGGGTGCGCTCCACCCACTACCGCTACCCCGGCCCCCGCCCCACCCTGGCCACCGAGCCGGACGGCCGGCTCGTCAGCTACGAGGTGCTGGGGCTGCGGGCGGTCCGCCGCCGGGAGACCGCGCCGGGCACCGGGGTGTGGGAGACGCCGGACGACCTCGGCGGCGGCCCGCTCGCCCCGGTCCTGGGCGGGACGACGCTGGCGGACGGGCGGCACATCCTGGCCGGGCTGCGGTTCTCGGCCCTGGAGGGGCACGGCGGCGACAACGAGCGGGAGGTCGTCGTCCTCGAACAGCGCCACCCGGGCGGCGCCTTCCGCGCGTGGACGGGGCTGGGCAACCCGGAGCACACCCACGATCTGGGGCGCCGGCTCGGCGTCCCGGTCCTGGTCACCGCCCCCGACGGCCGGGTCCACCTCTTCGTGCGGAACGCGGAGAAAGGTCTCAGCACCCGGGTCCGGGGGACGGACGGCCGGTGGAGCGGGTGGCGGGACACCGGCGGCGGCGAGGTCCAGGACGGTCTGAGCGCGGTGGTGGACGCCGAGGGCCGGGTCCATGTCTTCGCGGCGGGCCGGTTCGCGGTGCACCACTGGACGCAGGACGAGCCGGGCAGGGACGTGACCGCCCGGACCCAGATCACCGGGGTGCCGGTCCCCGGCGACGGCCCGGCCGCGCTGCCCGCACCGGACGGCAGCATCGAGCTGTACTACCGCGCGGCGGCGAAGGCGGCCCTGACCACCGTGCGGACCGGGGAGACCGCCGAGGAGACCGGCATCGACGGCTACGGCCGCCCGGTCCCGGACCGGGCGGGCTTCGACGGCTACGGCCCGGTGGCCGCCGCGGGCACCCCGGGCGCCCCGGTCCTCCTCGGCCGCACCGCGACGGGCCTCCTCCAGCTCCGCACCCCCGCGGGCCTCCTCGTACGGCGGGACGGGCCGGTCGCCCTCGACGGCCCGGTCCTGCACCTCACCCCCGTCGGCCGGCCGGTGGTCGCGGCTCTGGGACCGGACGCCCGTCCCTGGCTCTGGCGGCCCTGACCTGGGCTGATGGGCGATGCCGGTGGACGCCCGGGGAACCGGGACTGCCATTCTCTGGTCATGCTCAAGGTACTGATCGCCGAGGACATGGCCGTCGTGCGGGAGGGGCTCGTCTCCGTGCTCGACCGTGAGCCGGGCATCGAGGTCGTGGCCCAGGTGTCCCGGGGCGACGAGGTGTGCGCGGCGGCCCTGGCCACCCGGCCCGACGTGGCGGTGCTGGACGTCTCCATGCCCGGCCGGGACGGCATCACCGCGGCCCGGCAGCTCACCGGGCTCCTGCCGTCGTGCCGCGTCCTCGTCCTGACCGTGCTCGACCGCCCGGGGCACCTCCGCGCCGCCCGGGAGGCGGGCGCGTCCGGCTACCTGCTGAAGTCGGCCACGGCCGGGCAGGTGGTGGCCGCGATCCGCACCGTGGCGGCGGGCGGCCGGGTGTACGACGCCGGTCTGCTCGCCGAGGAGCGCGACGCGGGGATCTCCCCGCTCACCCCGCGCGAGGCCGAGATCCTCCGGCTGGCGGCCCGGGGCGCGAGTGCCGCCGAGACCGCGGCCGAACTGTTCCTCTCCGTACGCACCGTCCGCAACCACCTCTCCCTCGCCACCGGCAAGCTCCACGCCCGCACCCTCGTGGACGCGGTGCGCATCGGGGAGCGCCACGGCTGGATATGACCCCGGCTCCGGCTCCGGCTCCGGCTCCGGTGGAACGCGCTGGGCCGACAGCCTCGTTCCCGTACGGGACCCGGCCGTGGCTCGCCGCGGCTCACTCCGCACTCCGCTGGAATATCCATGCCCCAGCGAGTATCAATCCCGCACATCCAAGAACAGGGGCACCTTCATTCCTTCCGAGAACCAGAGAAATAACAGCCCCACCGATCAAATTCACACAACCCAGCACAAAGAATACGATAGAGTTCTTGCGCCGATCAGATTTCCGCACCCGCATACCCCCTTCCCCTGCATCCCATTATCCGAATGCATGCGCAAGCGATCTCATGCCGCCGCGGAGCCACTGCGAACCTCGGACGTAGCGAGCGACCCGCTCCGGCTCTGTCAGACAGCTCCTCCCGCACTTTCCCACCGAGCCCGACTCCCGCGCTGGTGATGATGGACTCGATAAATCCTGATATCACTTACCTCTCCCCCGCCCGCCCCAAGGAAGGGGGCGCAGTGCGGCAAAGCCGTAGAAGGCGAGGAGAAGGTTAAGAAAAACGAAACCTGGCGCAAGGAGGAACGAGACGTAGCGGTCCAGGCGGTCATCGAATTCACCTGCACCCCCGAACGCCACGCCCAGTACGAAGAGCAGCGCGAAATTCAGCACAGCGAGGGCGGCCAGCACGCCCAGGCGTCCAGCGCGCGTGCGGCCGTCGACTCTCGCTTCCTCGGCACACCTCGGATCCCTCGCCTGGAACAGCGAATGAATCACAAACGCCAGGATCAGGGCGATATTCCAGAGAGGGATCTCCCTCATCCATTCCAGAACACCACGGTTCGCCATGATAGATGTCGCACATACAGCGATCGCCGGCAGCCACAGGCGAAGTGCCACGACAGCGGTCCTATCGAGAACGAACCTGGAGTACGTTACTTTTTCCACCCTTGCAGCCCCCGCCACCCTCATTTTTGTAATCCTGAAGATTACTCGATTCCTCTTACTCCTGCCAACGTCACCCTTTCACCCCGACGCCACCTCTTCCAGCCAGCCCGAAAGGGCACCAATAGAGTCGAAGAAATGAAGATACCCATCGCCATCGAACAGGAAAATGGGAGACTCTACGCGATTATTCACGGTAATCCCTTGAGGTAATGGAGTGCGCAGGACGCGGACCAGTACGAGTACAGCGACAGGTTCGCCGAGAAGATCTTCTGGCCGCCGAACTCGGCGACGTCGAACTTCAGGTACGACCGCGCCTTCGCCGTTCCCCCGTCGCACGTCCCGGACTTCAGCTCCTTGGACGAGGACCGCGAATCCGGGTAGTTGGTCGCCACCCAGGTGTCGGTATCGGCCCACGCGCCGCTGTCCTCCCGCAGGCGCACCGGTGCCGCGAACACCTCGGCCGAACCTGACGACCCGCGCCACCGCGCTCGGCGGGACGCTGACCGCCGAGCGGCCGTCCCCCGCTCCGGCGAGTGGCTACTGAGAACTTTTTTCAGGTGCGTGATGCCTGGTATGCCGCCCGTGTGATCTTGCGGTCAACCAGCGAATGAATGCGCCAGTCGGCCAGACTGCCGGGGACCATGCGCAGTAGGCAGCGGTCAATACGGCCACAACCAGGCATCCAGGTGTGACGAAAAAGAGACCAACGGCTCTGACCCTGCCGAATACCTCTCCGGTCCCCTGCAGGAGACCGGACCCAAGGATACAAAGACCAGTCAGCCCCAGAATATAAATTCCAGCTGTAAAGCGTGACCATTTTCCGGCAGGTCTCACGCTCGCGCCCGGCGCGATGAATACAGGCGCCACCACTGGAGCCAGGATGGCGTAAAGGAGTACAACTATCGAAACAATGATGGTCGAGGTGCGTGAAAAATATCCCCAAAGATGGTCGACGAAGCCTCCTGACTGTGTCGCCGTCGCACCGGCCGCCCCGATGAGCAGCAGCCATACGTACGTCAGGCAGAAAGCCACTCGATTTTTCATGTTCCTGTCGACGTTGCTCACGCTTTCCTCAAACCCTTCTTTCGCTGCCTGGCACAGACTTCGGGTGACCGGGTGACGCATCGGTGTGCCACCCGGTCACCTCTGCCGCTCGGATTGGCGGTTACGCTCTTGCCTCGAACCACGTAGCCGGCTGTAGCGCCGGCGCCCCAGAGTCCTGCACCGCAGGCGAAGCAGCCCCTGGCGGAACGGCCGTTGATTCGCGGTGCCCTATGTTTTCTGGCGCGCGTGCAGCGCCTGGCCGAGCGAACCTTTGACGCCGCGCGCCTGGCCCTGTTGATCGTTCGTCCCCCCGTCGTACGTCCCGGACTTCAGCTCCTTGGACGAGGACTGCGAGTCCGGGTAATGGGTCGCCACCCAGGTGTCGGTGGACGCCGCCAGGGGCGAGGTCGGGTCGACGGTCACGGGGTAGGTGAGCCCCGGCGTCCCGAAGTACTCCGGGTCGGGCCGGAGCACCAGGGTCTGGGCGCCGTTCTTCGCCGTCTCGACACTGGTCTCCACCGGGGCGAGATGCCGGGACTCGCCGGACGCGGGATCGACCGAGGAGTCCCACATCACCGGCGCCGACGCCTCGGCCGTCAGCCGGGCAGTTCCTCCTGTCGGCCCGGCTCCCCCTCAGGGAGGCACGTCCCGCCCCCGTGCCCTTCGCCCCCTGACGGCCTTCCCCGCGTCCCGGACGAGCAGGACGCCCCAGCCGAGCGCGATCGCCCCCGGCAGCACGACCCACCAGGTCCCCCAGGAGTCGGAGAGGGAGAAGGCGAGAAGGAGGACGAAGACCGCCTTCCCCGCGAGGCCGTCCGTCCAGCTCTTCCCCATGCCCGCTCCCCAGTCCCTTTCGGTCACGACCCTTTTTCGGCCACGACGTCGGCCCGTCACACCGTAGAACACCCCGAACACACCGAAGGGCCCCGTCCCACCGCATGTGCGGCGGGACGGGGCCCTTCTTGGTGCTCGTTGCGGAGCAACCAGGTCAGACGGTCAAGTAATTACTTGACGATCTTGGTGACCTGGCCGGCGCCCACGGTCCGGCCACCCTCACGGATGGCGAACTTCAGGCCCTCCTCCATGGCGACCGGCTGGATCAGCTGGACCGACATGACGGTGTTGTCGCCCGGCATGACCATCTCGGTGCCCTCGGGGAGGGTCACGACGCCGGTCACGTCCGTGGTACGGAAGTAGAACTGCGGGCGGTAGTTGTTGAAGAACGGGGTGTGACGGCCACCCTCGTCCTTCGACAGGATGTAGGCCTGGGCCTCGAACTCGGTGTGCGGCGTGACCGAACCGGGCTTGATGATGACCTGGCCGCGCTCGACGTCCTCGCGCTTGATGCCACGGAGGAGCAGACCGACGTTCTCACCGGCCTGGCCCTCGTCGAGCAGCTTGCGGAACATCTCGATGCCGGTGACCGTGGTGGTGGTCTTCTCCTGCTTGATACCGACGATGTCGACGGTCTCGTTGACCTTCAGGACACCACGCTCGATACGACCGGTGACGACGGTGCCACGACCGGTGATCGTGAAGACGTCCTCGATCGGCATCAGGAACGGCTTGTCGACGTCACGCTCGGGCTGCGGGATGTTCTCGTCGACGGCCTTCATCAGGTCGAGGACGGTCTGGCCCCACTCCTTGTCGCCCTCGAGCGCCTTGAGCGCCGAGACCTTGACGACCGGCAGGTCGTCGCCCGGGAACTCGTACTCGGAGAGGAGCTCACGGACCTCGAGCTCGACGAGCTCCAGGATCTCCTCGTCGTCCACCATGTCGGCCTTGTTCAGGGCGACGACGATGTACGGAACGCCGACCTGGCGGGCCAGGAGCACGTGCTCCTTGGTCTGCGGCATCGGGCCGTCGGTGGCGGCGACCACGAGGATGGCGCCGTCCATCTGCGCGGCACCGGTGATCATGTTCTTGATGTAGTCCGCGTGACCCGGGCAGTCGACGTGCGCGTAGTGACGCGACTCCGTCTGGTACTCGACGTGCGCGATGGAGATCGTGATACCGCGCTGGCGCTCCTCAGGAGCCTTGTCGATCTGGTCGAAGGCCGAGGCCTCGTTCAGGTCCGGGTACGCGTCGTGCAGCACCTTGGTAATGGCGGCCGTGAGGGTCGTCTTACCGTGGTCAATGTGACCGATGGTGCCGATGTTGACGTGCGGCTTAGTCCGCTCGAACTTCGCCTTCGCCACTGGGTCCTCCTGTGGAGTGGTTCTGTACGCCTTGCTTCATCGGCGCCAGGGTGATCTTTGCTGGGATGCCGGGGCCGGGGGCATTCCCCGCGTAGCTCGCGCTCCGCGACGAATGCCCCACCAGGCTCCGGTGACAAGCCTAAAGCGTGAGCTCGGGTGAGTTACTCGCCCTTGGCCTTCGCGATGATCTCCTCGGCGACGTTCCGCGGAACCTCGGCGTAGGAGTCGAACTGCATCGAGTAGCTTGCGCGACCCGAGGTCTTGCTGCGGAGGTCTCCGACGTAGCCGAACATCTCCGAGAGGGGCACGAGGCCCTTCACGACGCGAGCGCCGCTGCGCTCCTCCATGGCCTGGATCTGGCCACGGCGGGAGTTGATGTCACCGATGACATCGCCCATGTAGTCCTCGGGCGTGGTGACCTCGACGGCCATCATCGGCTCGAGGAGAACCGGGGACGCCTTCCGCGCGGCCTCCTTGAAGGCCTGCGAACCGGCGATCTTGAAGGCCAGCTCGGAGGAGTCGACCTCGTGGTAGCCACCGTCGAGAAGAATGACGCGGACGCCGGTCATCTCGTAGCCGGCCAGGATGCCGAACTGCATGGCTTCCTGGGCGCCCGCGTCCACCGAGGGGATGTACTCCCGGGGGATGCGGCCACCGGTGACCTTGTTGACGAACTCGTACGAGGCCTCGCCGCCCTCGATGGGCTCGATCGCGATCTGCACCTTGGCGAACTGACCGGTACCACCGGTCTGCTTCTTGTGGGTGTAGTCGACGCGCTCGACGGCCTTGCGGATCGTCTCGCGGTACGCGACCTGCGGCTTGCCGACGTTCGCCTCGACGCGGAACTCGCGCTTCATGCGGTCGACGAGCACTTCGAGGTGCAGCTCGCCCATACCACCGATGATGGTCTGGCCGGTCTCCTCGTCGGAGTGCACCTGGAAGGACGGGTCCTCTTCGGAGAGGCGCTGGATGGCGACACCCAGCTTCTCCTGGTCGCCCTTGGACTTCGGCTCGATGGCGACCTGGATGACCGGGGCCGGGAAGTCCATGGACTCCAGGATGACCGGCGCCTTGTCGTCACAGAGCGTCTCACCGGTGGTGGTCTGCTTCAGACCCATCACGGCGATGATGTCGCCCGCGCCCACCGACTCGATCTCCTCACGCTTGTTCGCGTGCATGCGGTAGATCTTGCCGATGCGCTCCTTCTTGCCCTTGACCGAGTTCAGCACCGAGGTGCCGGACTCCAGGCGGCCCGAGTAGACCCGGACGAAGGTGAGCTTGCCGAGGTGCGGGTCGCTCATGATCTTGAACGCCAGCGCCGCGAGCGGCTCGTCGTCGGACGGCTTGCGCTTGACGACGACCTCGGGGTCCTTGACGTCCTGGCCCTCGATGGCCTCGACGTCCAGGGGCGAGGGGAGGTAGCGGACCACGGCGTCGAGCAGGGGCTGGACGCCCTTGTTCTTGAACGCGGTGCCACAGAACACCGGGGTGACGGTCGTCTCGCCGTCCTTGCCGGAGTTGATGGTGATACGACGGATGCCCGCGTAGAGCTGCTCCACGGAAGGCTCTTCGCCCTCCAGGTAGAGCTCCATGAGCGCCTCGTCGTTCTCCGCGGCGGCTTCGAGAAGCTTGGCCCGGTACTCCTCGGCCTGCTCGGCGAGCTCGGCCGGGATGTCGACGATGTTGTACGCCTCGCCCTTGGTCGCTTCCGCGGGGTAGACGAACGCCTTCATCGTCACGAGGTCGACGACACCCGTGAAGTCGGCCTCGGCACCGATCGGGAGCTGCATGACGATCGGGGTCGCGCCGAGGCGGTCCGTGATCATCTGGACGCAGCGGAAGAAGTTGGCACCGGTGCGGTCGAGCTTGTTGACGAAGCAGATACGCGGCACGCCGTAGCGGTCCGCCTGACGCCAGACGGTCTCGGACTGCGGCTCGACGCCCGCGACACCGTCGAACACGGTGACGGCGCCGTCGAGGACGCGGAGCGAACGCTCCACCTCGACGGTGAAGTCGACGTGACCCGGGGTGTCGATGATGTTGATGGTGTGGTCAACATCATTGAGCGGCCAGTGGCAGGTCGTCGCGGCGGACGTGATCGTGATGCCGCGCTCCTGCTCCTGCTCCATCCAGTCCATCGTGGCAGCGCCGTCGTGGACTTCACCGATCTTGTACGAAACGCCGGTGTAGAAGAGGATCCGCTCAGTGGTGGTCGTCTTGCCCGCGTCGATGTGGGCCATGATCCCGATGTTGCGGACCTTGGCCAGGTCAAGCGAAGTGGTGGCCATAAGGCTCAGTCTTCTCTCGGTCTCGATGTGGGTAGCGACTACCAGCGGTAGTGCGCGAAGGCCTTGTTGGACTCGGCCATCTTGTGGGTGTCCTCACGCTTCTTGACGGCAGCGCCAAGACCGTTGGACGCGTCGAGCAGCTCGTTCATGAGGCGCTCGGTCATGGTCTTCTCGCGGCGGGCGCGGGAGTAGCCCACGAGCCAGCGCAGCGCGAGGGTGGAGGCGCGACCGGGCTTGACCTCGATCGGCACCTGGTAGGTGGCGCCACCGACACGGCGGGACTTGACCTCGAGCGAGGGCTTGACGTTCTCAAGCGCGCGCTTCAGCGTGATGACCGGGTCGTTGCCGGTCTTCTCGCGGAGGCCCTCCATGGCGCCGTACACGATCCGCTCGGCGGTGGAACGCTTGCCGTCCAGCAGGATCTTGTTGATCAGCGAGGTGACAAGAGGAGAGTTGTAGACCGGGTCGATGATGACCGGGCGCTTCGGGGCGGGGCCCTTACGAGGCATTCTTACTTCTCCTTCTTGGCGCCGTAGCGGCTGCGGGCCTGCTTGCGGTTCTTGACACCCTGGGTGTCGAGCGAGCCGCGGATGATCTTGTAACGAACACCCGGCAGGTCCTTCACACGGCCACCACGCACGAGCACGATGGAGTGCTCCTGCAGGTTGTGTCCCTCACCCGGGATGTAGGCCGTGACCTCGATACCGGAGGTCAGACGCACACGCGCGACCTTACGGAGGGCCGAGTTCGGCTTCTTCGGGGTGGTCGTGAACACACGCGTGCAGACGCCGCGGCGCTGGGGCGAACCCTCGAGTGCGGGCGTCTTGTTCTTTTCGACCTTGTCCTGCCGGCCCTTGCGGACCAGCTGCTGGATCGTAGGCACTACTTCTCCGGTTTCTGTGTGCCGTTCGTGAAACTAACCTGGAACGTCACCGACCCACGCGGTCGGGTGTGTCGAATACTGCGGACTTCTGCCGCAAGGCAGAAGGAGCGCAGATTGCGGTAGCCACTGACGGGCTCGGCATGCGGTTGAGGACACGCACACGAGCCCAGGCACACCCCAGGCACAAGGTCTGAGCGTACCTACCGCGTCGACTCCGGTCAAAACAAATCCGTCTCACCCCGACACGCCGGGTCCTCTTCAGCTCATCGAAGCACCCTCGCCATCCCGGAGAAACCTCGCCCCGTGCCCAAACCCCGCGAGCTGCGTCGTCTCAGCCTCCGGCAGACCTCTCGCGCTCGAAATGGCTGCGGAGCAGCGCGAGGTCCTCACGGTCCTTCGGACGGCCGGCTCTCTGCTTCCAGGCGAACACCTCAGGAAGCGGGCAGAAAGGTATCCCCCGGATCAATTCCGCCCCCTCGATGAGGGCGTCCGTCCCGGAGCCACCGGGCAGCCAACGGTCGAAGAACTCAAGAGAACCGTCGAACAGTTTCACCGTACTGCCGTGCCCTGACAGCGCGGGCACCGGCTCGGACAGGCGGGTGACCGTCCGCCACGCCGCCCCTCTTGCCACGATGTCCAGATCTCCGACCGACTCGCGGATCCCGTGGGCCAGCAGCGGACCACTGCCTGCGACCACGTAGTCCCGCACGGCCAGGTCGAGCGAGAGCAACCTGCGGATCAGCGGATGCGCGGTGAGACACACGGGCCCTCCTAGAGGACAGGCAGCCCCACCGCGGAACGAGCGGCCATACCCATCGCGAGGGAGGCGATGACACTGGCCAGCGTACCGATGAGGAAGTACTCGGAGGCATGTTTTCCGTGGTCGTGCGTGGGCACGCGGGCCAGGGACTTGGCGGCGAGCACCAGAGCCGCGGCCTCGGGCCGGCCGGCGGCGATGAAGGTGAAGAGGAGACCTCGCTCCAGGAGCCCGATGTTCTTGCTGCCGCTCAAGAAATCCAGCGCCTTCGTCTTCTCCGGAGTGTCGGGCATCGCCTCGACCTCGGCGCACACCCGTGCCGTGGCCGCTCGGGCGAGAAGCCCACCGCCGAACACCGCCAGGAGGAGAGCCGACAGAAAGACCGCCGACCGGTCGCTCAGCAGAAACTCACCTCCCAGCGCGGTAGTCCTGCCGCCCGCCGTCCACAACAGCAGCAGAACGGCGACGCAGAGAAGAACCGCTCCGACGCGCCTCGTGAGCATCGTGGAACCGCCGCTCAGAGGCAGGGTCAGCGAGAACCCCGGACCCGCGCTTCCCCCAGGGTGGTGCACCAGAACCGAACCTCCCGCGAGCAGTACGGCGACCGCGAACGCGGACCACGCCTTGGGTTCGTGCATGTACGGGGTGATGACATATGCGCTGTAGACGCCCACGAAAAGGACCGTGAGCCACGGTCGGGTTCGTTGCCATCCCGTTCCCCACGGCAGCGCCAGCGCTGCCGACATCCCGAAGAAGACGCGGGCCGTCTCCATGCTTGCCCCCCAAGGCCAGATCCCGAAGGCGGGATGCTACCCGGGCCCCACCCCGCGTCCGTGCGATTCCAGCCGTCAGGCGGTCTCCGGAAACGCCGAAGGGCGGCCACCCCGTACGCAACGGGGTGGCCGCCCTCAGGACCTGTCAAGCGACCCGCTTACTGGTTGTACGGACCGTAGTCGTAGTCCTCCAGCGGAACGGCCTGGCCGGAGCCGGTGCCGAACGGCGAGTAGTCGATGTCCTCGTAGCCGACGGCCGAGTACATCGCGGCCTTGGCCTCCTCGGTCGGCTCGACCCGGATGTTGCGGTAGCGGGACAGACCCGTACCGGCCGGGATGAGCTTACCGATGATGACGTTCTCCTTGAGGCCGATGAGGCTGTCGGACTTGGCGTTGATCGCCGCGTCCGTCAGGACTCGGGTCGTCTCCTGGAAGGAGGCGGCCGACAGCCAGGATTCCGTCGCCAGCGAGGCCTTGGTGATACCCATCAGCTGCGGACGGCCGGAGGCGGGGTGACCGCCCTCGGTGACCACACGACGGTTCTCGGTCTCGAACTTCGAGCGCTCGACGAGCTCGCCCGGCAGCAGCTCCGCGTCGCCGGACTCGATGATCGTCACGCGGCGGAGCATCTGCCGGATGATGATCTCGATGTGCTTGTCGTGGATCGACACGCCCTGCGAGTTGTAGACCTTCTGGACCTCGCCGACCAGGTGCACCTGGACCGCACGCTGGCCGAGGATGCGCAGCACGTCGTGCGGGTTGGTGGCACCCACGGTGAGCTTCTGGCCGACCTCGACGTGGTCGCCCTCGCCCACCAGCAGACGGGCACGCTTGGAGATCGGGAAGGGGATCTCGTCGCTGCCGTCGTCGGGGGTGACGACGATCTTCTTGGTCTTCTCGGTCTCCTCGATCCGGACCCGGCCCGCGGACTCCGAGATCGGGGCGACACCCTTGGGCGTACGGGCCTCGAAGAGCTCGACGACACGGGGCAGACCCTGGGTGATGTCGTCACCGGCCACACCACCGGTGTGGAAGGTACGCATCGTCAGCTGGGTACCGGGCTCACCGATGGACTGGGCGGCGATGATGCCGACCGCCTCACCGATGTCGACCAGCTTGCCGGTGGCGAGCGAGCGGCCGTAGCAGAAGGCACAGGTGCCGACCGCGGACTCGCAGGTCAGGACCGAGCGGGTCTTGACCTCCTCGACGCCGTGCATGACCAGCTGGTCGATGAGCACGTCACCGAGGTCGACGTTGGCCGGCGCGATGACCTTGCCGTCGACGACGACGTCCTCGGCCAGCATGCGGGCGTAGACGCTGGTCTCGACGTCCTCGGTCTTGCGGAGGACACCGTCGGCGCCCCGCTCCGCGATCTTCAGCTTGAGGCCGCGCTCGGTGCCGCAGTCCTCCTCGCGAATGATCACGTCCTGCGAGACGTCCACCAGACGACGGGTCAGGTAACCCGAGTCGGCGGTACGCAGGGCGGTGTCCGCCAGACCCTTACGGGCACCGTGCGTGGAGATGAAGTACTCCAGCACGGACAGGCCCTCGCGGAAGGACGCCTTGATGGGACGCGGGATCGTCTCGTTCTTGGCGTTGGACACCAGACCACGCATACCGGCGATCTGACGCATCTGCATCATGTTTCCTCGGGCGCCCGAGTCGACCATCATGAAGATCGGGTTGGTCCGCGGGAAGTTCGCGTTCATCGCCTCGGCGACCTCGTTGGTCGCCTTGGTCCAGATCGCGATGAGCTCCTGCGTGCGCTCGTCCTTGGTGATCAGACCGCGCTCGTACTGCTTCTGGACCTTCTCGTCCTGCGCCTCGTAGCCCGCGACGATCGCCTTCTTGGCCTCGGGGACCACGACGTCGGAGATGGCCACGGTGACACCGGAACGGGTCGCCCAGTGGAAGCCGGCCGCCTTCAGGTTGTCGAGCGTCGCCGCCACGATGACCTTGGGGTAGCGCTCGGCGAGGTCGTTGACGATCTCGGAGAGCTGCTTCTTGCCGACCGAGTAGTCGACGAACGGGTAGTCCTCGGGCAGCAGCTCGTTGAAGAGCGCGCGGCCCAGCGAGGTGCGCAGCCGGAACGAGTCGCCCGGCTGGAACTCCTGCTCGCCCTCCTCGGCGACCGGCGGCACCCAGCCGCGCGGCGGGATGGTGCCCACCGGGAAGCGGATGTCGACCTTCGCCTGGAGCGACAGCTCGCGGGCGTCGAAGGCCATGATCGCCTCGGCCGTGGAGCCGAAGGAGCGGTCCTGTCCGACGACCTCGCGCTCCTCCTCGTCCGTGGTGAGGAAGAAGAGGCCCAGCACCATGTCCTGGGTCGGCATGGTGACCGGACGGCCGTCGGCCGGCTTGAGGATGTTGTTCGAGGACAGCATCAGGATGCGGGCCTCGGCCTGCGCCTCCGCGGAGAGCGGCAGGTGCACGGCCATCTGGTCACCGTCGAAGTCCGCGTTGAACGCGGTGCAGACGAGCGGGTGGATCTGGATGGCCTTGCCCTCGACCAGCTGCGGCTCGAAGGCCTGGATGCCGAGACGGTGCAGCGTGGGCGCACGGTTCAGCAGCACCGGGTGCTCGGCGATGACCTCTTCGAGGACGTCGTACACGACCGTGCGGCCGCGCTCGACCATCCGCTTGGCCGACTTGATGTTCTGCGCGTGGTTCAGGTCGACCAGGCGCTTCATCACGAACGGCTTGAAGAGCTCCAGCGCCATGGCCTTCGGCAGACCGCACTGGTGCAGCTTGAGCTGCGGACCGACGACGATCACGGAACGCGCGGAGTAGTCCACACGCTTGCCGAGCAGGTTCTGACGGAAGCGGCCCTGCTTGCCCTTGAGCATGTCGGACAGCGACTTCAGCGGACGGTTGCCGGGGCCCGTGACCGGGCGACCACGACGGCCGTTGTCGAAGAGCGCGTCGACGGCCTCCTGGAGCATGCGCTTCTCGTTGTTCACAATGATCTCGGGCGCGCCGAGGTCGAGAAGCCGCTTCAGGCGGTTGTTGCGGTTGATGACGCGGCGGTACAGGTCGTTCAGGTCGGAGGTCGCGAAGCGGCCACCGTCCAGCTGCACCATCGGACGCAGGTCCGGCGGGATGACCGGCACGCAGTCGAGCACCATGCCCTTGGGCTTGTTGCTGGTCTGCAGGAACGCGGAGACGACCTTGAGGCGCTTGAGCGCACGGGTCTTCTTCTGGCCCTTGCCGGTGCGGATGATCTCGCGGAGGCGCTCGGCCTCCTCGTCGAGGTCGAAGGACTCCAGGCGCTTCTGCAGCGCGGCGGCGCCCATGCAGCCGTCGAAGTACGTGCCGAAGCGGTCACGCAGCTCGCGGTAGAGCAGCTCGTCGCCCTCCAGGTCCTGGACCTTGAGGTTCTTGAAGCGGCTCCACACCTCGTCGAGACGGTCGATCTCGCGCTGCGCACGGTCGCGCAGCTGCTTCATCTCACGCTCGGCACCCTCGCGCACCTTGCGGCGCACGTCGGCCTTGGCGCCCTCGGCCTCCAGCTCGGCCAGGTCGGTCTCGAGCTTCTTGGCGCGGGCTTCCAGGTCGGCGTCGCGACGGTTCTCGATCTGCTGGCGCTCGACGGAGACGTGCGCCTCCAGCGACGGCAGGTCGCGCGTACGGCGCTCCTCGTCCACGAACGTGATCATGTACGCGGCGAAGTAGATGACCTTTTCCAGGTCCTTCGGCGCGAGGTCGAGGAGGTAGCCCAGGCGCGACGGGACGCCCTTGAAGTACCAGATGTGGGTGACGGGAGCGGCGAGCTCGATGTGGCCCATCCGCTCACGGCGCACCTTGGCGCGCGTGACCTCGACGCCACAGCGCTCACAGATGATGCCCTTGAAGCGGACACGCTTGTACTTGCCGCAGTAGCACTCCCAGTCCCGGGTCGGACCGAAGATCTTCTCGCAGAAGAGTCCGTCCTTTTCGGGCTTGAGCGTGCGGTAGTTGATGGTCTCCGGCTTCTTCACTTCGCCGTGGGACCAGGTACGAATGTCGTCCGCGGTGGCGAGGCCGATCCGCAGCTCGTCGAAGAAGTTGACGTCGAGCACTTGTCGTCAATCCCTCTTTCGGGGGTTCGAGCCCCCTCGCGTCAGGCGAGAAATCGGGGCACTTCAGCAATGGTCTGAACGGGTCCGGGGAGAGCCGGCCGGATCACGGGGATCCGGCCGGCCAACCCGTCAGACCTCTTCGACGCTGCTCGGCTCGCGCCGGGACAGGTCGATACCGAGCTCCTCCGCCGCGCGGAAGACGTCCTCGTCGGTGTCGCGCATCTCGATGGACATGCCGTCCGAGGACAGCACCTCCACGTTGAGGCAGAGCGACTGCATTTCCTTGATGAGCACCTTGAAGGACTCGGGAATGCCCGGCTCGGGGATGTTCTCGCCCTTGACGATGGCCTCGTAGACCTTCACGCGACCGGTCACGTCGTCGGACTTGATGGTCAGGAGCTCCTGGAGGGCGTATGCGGCACCGTATGCCTCAAGGGCCCACACCTCCATCTCACCGAATCGCTGTCCACCGAACTGGGCCTTACCACCGAGCGGCTGCTGGGTGATCATGGAGTACGGGCCCGTCGAGCGCGCGTGCAGCTTGTCGTCGACCAGGTGGTGCAGCTTCAGGATGTACATGTAGCCGACCGAGACCGGGTCCGGGAACGGCTCGCCGGAGCGGCCGTCGAACAGCTGGGCCTTGCCGGAGGGCTGTACCAGGCGGTCGCCGTCGCGGTTCGGGATCGTGGCCTCGAAGAGACCGGAGATCTCGTCCTCGCGCGCACCGTCGAAGACGGGGGTGGCGACGTTCGTGCCGGGGGCGACCTGGTCGGCGCCGATGGCCTGGAGCCGCTTGGCCCACTCGTCACCGAGGCCGGAGACGTCCCAGCCGCGGCTGGCGAGCCAGCCGAGGTGGATCTCCAGGACCTGTCCCGGGTTCATTCGGGACGGGACACCCAGCGGGTTGAGGATGATGTCGACCGGGGTGCCGTCCTCGAGGAACGGCATGTCCTCGATCGGGAGGATCTTCGAGATGACGCCCTTGTTGCCGTGACGGCCGGCGAGCTTGTCACCGTCGGTGATCTTGCGCTTCTGCGCGACGTAGACGCGGACCAGCTGGTTCACGCCCGGCGGCAGCTCGTCGCCCTCTTCGCGGTCGAAGACGCGGACGCCGATGACCTTGCCGATCTCGCCGTGCGGGACCTTCAGCGAGGTGTCGCGGACCTCGCGCGCCTTCTCACCGAAGATCGCGCGGAGCAGGCGCTCCTCGGGGGTCAGCTCGGTCTCGCCCTTGGGCGTGACCTTGCCGACGAGGATGTCACCGGCGACGACCTCGGCACCGATCCGGATGATGCCGCGCTCGTCGAGGTCGGCGAGGACCTCCTCGGAGACGTTCGGGATGTCCCGGGTGATCTCCTCGGGGCCCAGCTTGGTGTCACGGGCGTCGACCTCGTGCTCCTCGATGTGGATCGAGGAGAGGACGTCGTCCTGCACGAGGCGCTGCGACAGGATGATCGCGTCCTCGTAGTTGTGACCCTCCCACGGCATGAACGCCACGAGCAGGTTCTTGCCGAGGGCCATCTCGCCGTTCTCGGTGGCCGGACCGTCGGCGAGGACCTGGTCGGCGACGACCCGGTCGCCCTCGGAGACGACGACCTTCTGGTTGACCGAGGTGCCCTGGTTGGAGCGCATGAACTTGGCGATGCGGTACGTGGTGTACGTGCCGTCGTCGTTGGTCACGGTGATGTAGTCCGCGGAGACCTCCTGGACCACACCGTCCTTCTCGGCCTTGAGCACATCGCCGGCGTCGGTGGCGCAGCGGTACTCCATGCCGGTGCCGACGAGCGGGGCCTCCGACTTAATCAGCGGCACCGCCTGACGCATCATGTTCGCGCCCATGAGGGCACGGTTGGCGTCGTCGTGCTCCAGGAAGGGGATCATCGCGGTCGCGACGGACACCATCTGGCGCGGCGAGACGTCCATGTAGTCGACGTCCGTGCCGGGCACGTAGTCGACCTCGCCGCCACGGCGGCGGACCAGCACGCGGGACTCGGCGAACCGGAGCTCGTCGGTCAGCGGCGCGTTGGCCTGCGCGATGACGAAGCGGTCCTCCTCGTCGGCGGTCAGGTAGTCGACCTCGTCGGTGACCTGGTCGTCGACGACCTTGCGGTACGGCGTCTCGATGAAGCCGAAGGCGTTGATCCGGCCGTAGGAGGCCAGCGAGCCGATCAGACCGATGTTCGGGCCTTCGGGCGTCTCGATCGGGCACATGCGGCCGTAGTGCGAGGGGTGCACGTCACGGACCTCGAACCCGGCCCGCTCGCGGGAGAGACCACCCGGGCCGAGCGCGTTGAGACGACGCTTGTGCGTCAGCCCCGACAGCGGGTTGTTCTGGTCCATGAACTGCGACAGCTGGCTGGTGCCGAAGAACTCCTTGATGGAGGCGACGACCGGCCGGATGTTGATCAGGGTCTGCGGCGTGATCGCCTCGACGTCCTGGGTGGTCATGCGCTCGCGCACGACGCGCTCCATACGGGCGAGACCCGTACGGACCTGGTTCTGGATCAGCTCGCCGACGTTACGGATGCGGCGGTTGCCGAAGTGGTCGATGTCGTCGGTCTCGACGATGATCGACCGGCCGGACTCGCCGACCGTCTCGGTCTCACCGGCGTGCAGCTTGACCAGGTACTTGATCGTCGCGATGACGTCGTCGCTGGTGAGCACACCGGCTTCGAGCGGCTCGTCCGCGCCGAGCTTCTTGTTCACCTTGTAGCGGCCGACCTTCGCGAGGTCGTAGCGCTTCGGGTTGAAGTAGAGGTTCTCCAGCAGCGTCTGAGCGGCCTCGCGGGTGGGCGGCTCGCCCGGGCGCAGCTTGCGGTAGATGTCGAGCAGCGCGTCGTCCTGGCCCTGGGTGTGGTCCTTCTCCAGGGTGGCGCGCATGGACTCGTACTCGCCGAACTCCTCCAGGATCTGCTCGGTGGTCCAGCCGAGAGCCTTCAGGAGAACGGTGACGGACTGCTTGCGCTTGCGGTCGATGCGGACGCCGACCATGTCGCGCTTGTCGATCTCCATCTCCAGCCAGGCACCCCGGGACGGGATGATCTTGGCGGAGAAGATGTCCTTGTCGGACGTCTTGTCGATGGAGGAGTCGAAGTAGACGCCCGGCGAGCGGACCAGCTGCGACACGACGACACGCTCGGTGCCGTTGATGACGAAGGTGCCCTTGTTAGTCATCAGCGGGAAGTCGCCCATGAAGACCGTCTGGGACTTGATCTCGCCGGTTTCGTTGTTGGTGAACTCGGCGGTGACGAAGAGCGGGGCGCCGAACGTGAAGTCGCGCTCCTTGCACTCGTCGATCGAGTTCTTCGGGGGCTCGAAGCGGTGGTCGCGGAAAGTCAGCGACATCGACCCGGAGAAGTCCTCGATCGGCGAGATCTCCTCGAAGATCTCTTCCAGGCCGGACTTGGTGGGGACGTTTTGTCCGCTGTCCAGAGCAGCCTCGACGCGAGCCTTCCATGCGGCATTGCCGAGGAGCCAGTCAAAGCTCTCGGTCTGCAGCGCGAGGAGGTTCGGAACCTCGAGGGGCTCCTTGATCTTTGCAAAGGAGATGCGCAGCGGGGCGGTGCTGGCACCGTTGTTCGTATTCGCGGTCGAGGCGTTGCGCGAGGCGGCCAAGAGGGGGTCCTTCCGAGGGCTCGGACTCACTACGCGCGTACCGGTCCCAAGCCGGACACGATGGCAGTCGAACCCCGACTCAAGCCAAAAGGCCAGGTCAGAGGCGATCAATCATCGGTGCTCAAGCGAGGGCATGCCCCTGGTGACGGGCAGGAGGCAGCTAACAGGCAGCGCAAAGGGTCAGTGTAGCCAAAAGGCACACTGATGTCCAGTGGGGGTTCTCAGAGACCCACGTCGCTCTCAACAGCTGTTCTCAACACCCATGGCTAGAACCTTTGCGCGCGATGCGCTCTTCTTTACTGCCCGCTCCGTCCACGATCCATGCCTCGGATCCCGGATCGTTGTGACGACGCGTCCTGAGAATTGCGCGCCGCGTGCGGTTCGTCAAGGCCCTCCCCCGGGGAGGAGGCCCCGGGCCCTCCGTCCGGCCCGCCTTCCGGCACCGGTCGGCCGCCCCGAGAGGCAACAGCGATGATCACCATACTCGTCAACGCGGGAAGAGCAAGGCAGCCGCTTCGGGTACGCCGAAGGGCGACCACCCCGATGGGTGATCGCCCTTCGTCAGATGACGTCCGTGCCGTGCGGCACGGGGCGCCAGGAGGAGTCAGCAGACTCCCTGAGTCACTTGACCTCGACGGAAGCGCCGGCGGCCTTGAGGGACTCGGCAGCCTTCTCGGCGGCCTCCTTGGCAACCTTCTCGAGGACCGGCTTCGGGGTGCCGTCGACGAGGTCCTTGGCCTCCTTCAGACCCAGCGAGGTCAGCTCACGCACGACCTTGATGACCTGGATCTTCTTGTCGCCGGCGCCGGTGAGGATGACGTCGAACTCGTCCTTCTCCTCGACGGCCTCGGCAACGGCGCCCGGGCCGGCCGGACCGGCGACGGCGACGGCCGCGGCGGCGGTGACGTCGAACTTCTCCTCGAAGGCCTTCACGAACTCGGAGAGCTCGATGAGGGTCATCGTCTCGAACTGCGCGAGCAGGTCTTCCTGGGACAGCTTCGCCATGATGGCGTCCTTCCACTAAATCGGCGGGTGCCGGATGTACATGTAGGCGGGCGTACGTTCGGCCCGCTGCGACCGCCTCCCGGACGGGTGGCGGTCAATGCGCGAGCCGAGTTACTCGGCACCGCCCTGCTCGTCGAGCTTGACGCGAAGCGCCTCCGCGGTGCGGACGAACTTCGACGGCAGCGCCTGGAGGAGCTGAGCAGTCTGGGACTGCTTGCCCTTGAAGGCACCGGCCAGCTTGCTGAGCAGAACCTCGCGGGACTCGAGGTCCGCAAGCTTCTTGATCTCATCGGCGGACAGCGCCTTGCCATCAAGGACACCGCCCTTGATGATCAGGTTCGGGTTCTCCTTGGCGAAGTCACGAAGACCCTTCGCCGACTCCACCGGGTCACCGGTGATGAAGGCAACCGCCGTCGGACCGGTGAACTGGTCGTCGAGCGAGGTGATCCCGGCCTCGTTGGCCGCAATCTTGGTCAGCGTGTTCTTCACCACGGCGTACTGGGCGTTCTCACCGAGCGAACGACGCAGCGTCTTGAGCTGCGCCACGGTGAGACCCCGGTACTCGGTCAGCACAGCGGCGTTCGAGCTGCGGAACTGGTCCGCGAGCTCGGCTACCGCGGCAGCCTTGTCGGGCCTTGCCATGAGCGTCGGCCTCCTTCCGGGTGATGAGGACCGCTCAGAAGGGGCCGGGAAAGACGAAACGCCCCGGCGCAGGCGCCAGGGCGTAGCTCGACCGAATCGAAATCCGGGAGCTTTCCACAGTCACCTGCGCAGGTCGTCCGTACTCAACGGATCCTTCGGCCACCGGCCCTCTTGCGAGAGCACGGCAACGACCAGCGGTCTTTGGCTTCTGTAGGAGAGTACGCGACCGTGGTCGCGCCGAGCAAATCCGTCCCGTCCGGGTCGGACCGGGACCGTCAGGACGCGGTCCCGGCCGCCCCCTGCTGCTGCTTCAGCAGCTCGGTGAAGTCGACCGTGTCGGCGGCCGCGGGCCGCTCGACGGAGACCTTCGTCCCGTAGTCGCTGTAGTACACCGTCGAATTGAACTCGCCGGTCTTCATCTGGCCGCGCTCGACCTTCTTGACCAGCAGGTCGTTGGCGTCGACCCAGATGTCGACCTGCTCGGTGGTGATGCCCGCCGCGTCGAGCTGCTCCTTGAGCTGCTTCAGCTGGGCGGCGTCGAGCTCGGAGTTCTTCCCGGTCAGCGCGGCGACGTCGACGGTGCCGGAGTAGTGGGTGGTCTGCACTCCTCGTACGTCCTCGGCGCCGACCTTCTTCACGTCGCCGGAGGCCAGCAGCGACTTCACGCCCTGCTCGGGGGTGGTGTTCTGGATCTGCTGCTTCATCGCCTCGCCGGAGGCGCCCGCCATCTTGGCGAGGTCGGCGTAGCGGTAGCTGATCCAGTGCTTGCCGCCGACCTGCTTGGAGAAGCCCTCGCCCATGTTGGCGACGTAGCCGTCCTTGAAGTACCGGGCCTGCATCGTGCCGTCGCCGCCGGACTGCTTCATGGTGTCCGCCATGGTGCCGCCGGTGTAGGTGATCTCCATGGTGCCGGAGAGCCCGTCGGACCAGTCGACGGTTCCGGTCTGCTTCATGGACATCACGGCGCCCATCTGGGTGGTGCCCTCGATCTTGGCCGAACGCTCCCCGCCGGTCTTCTTCTCCACGCTGCGCAGCGCGGCGATCGGGTCGGCCTTCACCACACCGCCGGCCTTGTCGGTCCCCCGGTCGGCGCTCTTGCCGCTGTCCGACCCGCTGCAGGCCGCGACCGACGTCAGCGCCGCCACCGCCGTCACCGACAGACACACGCGTCGCACGGTACTGGTCCTCATGTCAGCTTCCACCCCTCGTTCGGCTCCGTCGGGACCTCACGCTAACGCACGCCTCCGACACCGCCTTCGGTATGACGTAAACGAGGACGGGCCCCGCACCTCGAAAGGTTGCGGGGCCCGTCCCTTGTCACACGTGACGCGGCCTGGTGCCGAGCGCGGAGGCTCAGACGGCGGCCGGGTCCTCCTCGACGAGGAGGTTACGGGTGCGGTTGGCGTCCAGCGGGATGCCGGGGCCCATCGTGGTGGCCAGAGCGGCCTTCTTGATGTAGCGGCCCTTGGCGGCGGACGGCTTCAGACGGAGGACTTCCTCCAGCGCCGCCGCGTAGTTCTCCACCAGCTTGGTGTCGTCGAACGAGACCTTGCCGATGATGAAGTGCAGGTTCGAGTGCTTGTCGACGCGGAACTCGATCTTGCCGCCCTTGATGTCGGTGACAGCCTTGGCGACATCGGGGGTGACGGTGCCGGTCTTCGGGTTCGGCATCAGACCACGCGGACCGAGCACGCGGCCGAGGCGGCCGACCTTGCCCATGAGGTCCGGGGTGGCGACGACGGCGTCGAAGTCCAGGCGGCCCTTGGCGACCTCGTCGATGAGCTCGTCGGAGCCGACGATGTCGGCGCCCGCGGCTTCCGCGGCCGCAGCACGGTCACCGGTCGCGAAGACCAGGACCCGGGCGGTCTTGCCGGTGCCGTGCGGGAGGTTCACGGTGCCACGGACCATCTGGTCGGCCTTGCGCGGGTCGACACCCAGGCGGAAGGCGACCTCGACGGTGCCGTCGAACTTCGTGGTCGCGGTCTCCTTGGCGAGACGGACGGCCTCGAGCGGGGCGTAGAGGCGCTCCCGGTCGACCTTGGCGTCCGCAGCCCGGAGGTTCTTGCTGCGCTTCACTGCTGCTCCTGTGGTTTCAGAGTGTGGAGTCGTGGTGCGGGCCAGCGCTTGGCCCTACCACTGAGGACGTGAGGGGCTGAGTCAGCCTTCGACCGTGATGCCCATGGAACGGGCGGTGCCAGCGATGATCTTCGACGCGGCGTCGAGGTCGTTGGCGTTCAGGTCGGGGAGCTTCGTCGTGGCGATCTCACGGACCTGGGCAGCCGTCAGCTTGGCGACCTTGGTCTTGTGGGGCTCGCCGGAGCCCTTCTCCACGCCCGCAGCCTTGAGGATCAGCTTGGCGGCCGGCGGAGTCTTCGTGACGAAGGTGAAGGAACGGTCCTCGTAGACCGTGATCTCCACCGGCACGACCATGCCACGCTGCGACTCGGTCGCGGCGTTGTAGGCCTTGCAGAACTCCATGATGTTGACGCCGTGCTGACCGAGCGCGGGGCCGACCGGCGGGGCCGGGTTGGCCGCACCGGCGTTGATCTGGAGCTTGATAAGCCCCGTGACCTTCTTCTTCTTGGGAGGCATTGCTCTCTCCGGGTCCTAGTGAGAGTGTTTCGCCGCCGTCCGGTCATCCGGATGGAGGCATACCGCACAACGATAACGGGTATAGCTGCGCGACCAAAAACCGAGCAGGTCAGACGGGCTTCTCAGCCGGTCTGACCTGCTCGGTAGGCATGTGTCCAGAATCAGCCGGGAGGCTCAGTTCTTCTGGGACTGGTGACGGCCTGGTCCAAGCAGGGGAAAGCCTACCGGGCAAGCTCACAGCCTGGGAAAGATCGGTCGCCGACCGCCGTCATTGGTCATCATTGGTCGCCCTCGCACGGCCCACAGGCGGCCCGGCCGTCGGCGGCCCGGCTGCGCCAGACGACAACCCCCTTCCTCTACCCTCCCCAGGGTCCACCACGTCCGCCACGCCGCCACATCGCAGGTCAGAGACTCGGATGCGTGGCGGGTGCCGTTCGTGTGGCGGATCGCACCCGCCACGAGGCGGGTGCGGGTCAGAGAGGAAGAGCTGAAAGGACCGCCCGCCGGGCGGACGACTTCGGCGCCCAGTCCGTCCGGGAACCAGGCCGCCGGGCGGCCTCGGGCAGCGGCTTCGGCAGACGGCTCTTAAGCGGGGGACTCGCCCGGGCGAGTCCCGGTAGGCCGCGTCAAAGCAAGAGGAGCACCGCCGGGCAGGGGGCGTGCTCCTCTTCGCTGTTCACGCGCTTCAGGCGCGTACCACAACAGAAACCACCCCTTCTTTTTTCTTAAGAAGGGAAGCTCTGCGTCACCGCGTCACCAAGCGACAAAAAACGGCCTCTGACCTGCTGAAACAGGCGTGACGCAGAGGGCCGATCCTGCGTCACCTCTGCGTCACCTGCGTCACGGCCCGCGTCACCGTGACGGACGCCTGCGTCACGGATGACGCACTCCGACACCTCTGCGTCACGCCAAAACCCCAGCTCAGACGGCACGCGTGACGCTCGTGACGCCGTGACGCAGAAATCCGGTCCTTGGACAGGTGCCGGGCGGGCGCGGGACCAGCACGGCTCGATCGTCGTGCGCGGCCTCTTCTGCCTAGCGGTCCAGGGGCGTGAACGACGTCCCCTGGACCGCGCTCAGGCGGGGTGTCCCCTTCGGGCCTGCTAGACGCTAAATCCCAGCTCAGGCCATCGATGGAGTGCTAGCGCTCCTGCTAGACCTAGCAGGGGCCTCCGCTAGGTCTAGCAGGAGCATCGCAGCCTGCCGGCAGGCTCTTCGGGGCGAGTCGCCGCAGCCTCGTGGTCGGCTGATCGTTGCTGGCTCTTGCCTTCCCAGCCCAGGGTTCTGGAGTAGTGAGGGAAGTTTTCGAAATATCGCGACTCAAGCGACTCATCGCGTCTCAGTGCAGGTCAGAGAGGGTGCGCATGCGGCCGGTATCGCGACTCAAAGACGACTCACGGCAATGTCGAACCAACCGACGCCTTGCTTTTCAGGAGCGGCGCCGCCCTCCCCGCGCCTGAAAAGCTGGCCTCTGCTGCCCGGTCCAGCGAGAAGAGGCCACGCCGCCGGGGACGGGTGGTCTCTTCTGTCGGCAGGCGGCCGCCGGGGGTAGTGAGTCGCAATGTGAGTCACACGGATACCCCCTCTGACCTGCACTGAGACGCTTGAGTCGCGATGTTCTGAAATGTAGGGGCGCTCGCACCAAGCCCCTCCCCGATTTAAGAGCCGTCCGTTGAGGACGCCGCCCGCGCGGCTGGACTCCAGACGGAAGCTAGTTCCACAATCCGCTGGGTCGCGGACCATCGCGGACCACCCCTCGTGACCTGCGGAAACGCCACGACGTTATGCGGACCGTCGCGGACCATCCAGAGAGCCATGGTCCGCGACGGTCCACACGACCACCCCGCCAAAACCACAGGTCAAACTAGGTGGTCCGCGATGGTCCGCGACCCACGGCATTGTCCGCCGACTAGGAGCTGTCCGGCGGATCATGTGACTGTCGGATTGCTCGCTCGTTGTGTCTGGCATGGGGCGGGGTGATCTGACGAATGCCGAGTGGGTCCGGCTGGAGCCGCACTTGCCGGCGTCGGGACAGCGTGGCGGACGGTGGAACGACCACCGCAGAGTGATCAACGGGATCTTGTTCCGGGTCCGGACGGGCATACCGTGGCGGGACCTTCCCGAGCGTTTCGGCAGCTGGAAGACCGTTTATGAACGGCACCGGCGGTGGTCGGCGGACGGCACCTGGGACCGGATCCTGTGTGCCGTCCAGGCCGACGCCGACCTCGCGGGCCGGATCGATTGGAGCATGGTCAGCGTCGACTCGACGTCCTGCCGTGCCCATCAGCACGCGGCAGGCGCTCGCAAGAAGAAGCCACGTGTCCCGAAAAAAGGACGACGCCTCGGTACCACCGCCCCGACGAAGGACTCGGACGGTCTCGGGGCGGCCTGACCTGCAAGATCCACCTCGCGGGCGAAGGTGGCTGTCGGCCGATGGCCTTCCTGGTCACTCCCGGCCAGTGGGGCGACGCGCCGCAGATGATCGAAGTCCTCGAACGGATCCGCGTTCCCCGCCCCCAAGGCGGCCGCCCCCGCACGCGGCCGGGCCACTTGGGCGGCGACAAGGCATACAGCTCACGTCGGAACCGGCGCTACCTGCGAAGACGCCAGATCAAACACACCATCCCCGAACCGAAGGACCAACGGGCCAACCGCAAACGCCGCGGCAGCGAGGGCGGCCGGCCCACCGGCTTCGACAGCGAGGTCTACAAACGCCGCAACGAGGTCGAGCGGACGATCAACCGGCTCAAGAACTCCCGGGCCGTCGCCACCCGCTACGACAAGAGGGCCTACGTCTTCCATGGCACCGTCACCACCGCGGCTGTCCGGTTATGGCTCCGGGGCTGAGCCGGCCTGCAGTCTCAGTCCCCGAGGAACCACAGGTACAGGCCCTGTCCGTCAAGAACTACCTGACCCAGCTCGATCAACTCGCGCGCGAACTCGTCAGTCAGCACACCTGCAGGCAGCCTCGGTACCTCCTCCAACAGGGTGGACACTTGCCGGTGGTTGAAAACGGTGTCCGCGTACGGCAACAGGTGCCCCAGCATCGGAAACACTGACTGATCAAGACCAGCCAGCTCAGGACCCCAGACCACACCGTGCTTCGCACGGGCCTCGATCGTGCCGTTCTCGCCTCGGACCTGGAGGTTAATCACGGTCAGACCCTATGGCCTCATGATCCGCCGGACAGAACCTAGCGCTACACACGCGCCCGCCCCCGAACATTTAAGAGCCGTCCGTGCACAGCCCTGAAGTGCTGAGCGCTCAGGGATGGTGGTCCCCCAACGGAGGCAGTGGCCGCAGCGCGGGGGCCGTGCGGTCATCAAAGCCATGCTCCGCGGGGCGGGCGGGCCGCTGAGCGAGCCAGCCGGATACCTCGTCAGGGTCGGCGGTGGTTCGCACGTGCCTGAAGCCTTGCTGAAGGTAGTACTGGTGCAACCTGGTATTCGACGTCCAAGCGTCCAGCCGCAGCCATCGTGCCCCGTGCCGTGCGGCACGGTCCCCCGCCCAGTCGAGAAGCTGACCTCCCAGCCCGCGCCCGCTGTAGTGGCGATCCACAGCGAGCTTGTGAACGTAGAGGGCGGGTTCTGCCCGTTCCTCTGTCGTCCAAAGGTCCCAGATTTCAGGATCGATGTTCTGATCAAGCGTCACGGTCGCTACTGCTGCGCTCTCTTCGTTCTCCTTGACAAGGAAGACTTCTCCGGCGATCACGCTCGCCGCAATGTGCTCTGCCGGGAACGGAGCGGACCACTGGTCAATGCCCATAGGCGTAAGCCAAGCTGCGGCGTCCACCCGGAATCGCACCAGCCGGGGCACGTCCTCCAGCCTTGCGGGCAGGATGATCATTCGCTCCCCTCCTCTGGTGCGGTTCGCTCGTACACGACGACGTGACGGTCCCCCGGCAAAATGCAGGAGGTCACCTGAACGGGACGACCGTTGCGGTCGTGGCCAGTGGTAATCAGCTCGGCGATCGGCGTCCCAGCGCGGAGTTTCAGGCGCTCCGCCTCACCAGGCTTCGGCATCCTGACGTAGATCTCATCCAGTGCCTCCACCAGCTTGAAACCCAGCTCTGCAAGCACCTGGTTAGTGCCGCGCTCCACGCTTCCCTCAGTCATCCACTCGGACCCTTCGACCAGGTCCAAGGCGACGTAGGAATCATCGGTGGCGAAGGGCTCTTGGCCGTCGACGTAGCTAGTCCGTCGACGCACCGCCACGCGCTCCCCTTCGGCAAGTTGAAGCCGCTGGCGAATGGGCTCGCTGGGGAGGCAGATCTCCACCTCGATCGTTTGCCCTCCGTCCCTCCCCTCCGTCTCCAGGATGTTCGTGAAGATGTCCACGGTTGGGGGCTTCCGGCGAAACTCGCTTTGAGGTCGGTAGACCAAAGGGCGCCACGTACGGACGAACACCCCTGCGCCCTGACGTCCCTCGACCAGCCCGTCCCCCTTGAGTAGGGCGATCACTCGGGCGATGGCCTGCGCGCTGATGACGTAATGCTCAGCGAGTTCTCGGGTGCTCGGCAGCTTACTGCCGGGCGGGAACTCGCCTGCTTCGATGCGGGACCGCAGATCAGAGGCGATCTCATGAATGCGCGGCGCGGTGGTGGCGCGGCTGTGACTTGGCATGGTGACAGCTTAACGGCACTTCTCATGAGAAGTCGTTGACGGGCGACGTGAGATCCGTCTACCTTCAGAGCAGCACTTCTCATGAGAAGTGCTGCAGGAAGTCCCACGCCCCTTCCCAGGGGCGCCGCCATGCCCGAACGGGCCTGGCGCACACAGGGAGCGGCGTCCGAACCGCCAAGTCACAGCCGCCGCTCCCCGACCCGAAAGGGGCAGTTCCATGATGCCTGGAATCGTCGCGGAGCGCGTGACCGCTGAGCGTCTGGCGAGCAACATCGACATGTTTGGGGGCTTGGAGCCGGGTGACTCGACGACGCGGGTCGCGGTGCGGGTGCCGGTGCACCTGTCGTTCGCGGACCTGCTGGGCCTGCTGATGTTCAAGGGCTCGCTGACCTGGGACGAACTTGACGACGACTCGGTGGTCCGGGAGTCGCTCCAGTACGCGGTCCTGGACACCGACCTGAGCACGATGACGTCCTACAGCCACCGGGCGATGGCCCTCTACGAGGGCGACGGCCCGAGTGAGGGCTTCGAGTACGCCGTGTGCCTGGCCGCCGCCATCACCCGAGTGTTCGGGGTGTCGGCATGACGACCACCCTGGACGCCCTGTACGCGCACGTCGCACCGTCGCCGGGGCCGGTGTTCTGCCTGGCGGAGATGGACCGCCGCCGGGAGGGCAACGACCTTCCCACCATCCCCGTGACCGGTGTCGAGTTGGACGTGAACGAGGCCGCCGCCGCGCTCTTCGAGATCATGGCCGACGGCTTCGCCTACCCGGTCCCCTCCACGGACGCCCTCCACACCACCCTGCGGGCCGCCGTCGCGGCCCTCGGCCCGGCCGGGATCGCGGACGCCTCCGGGGTCTTCGCGGGACTGCCCGAGGACGAGTTCCCCGAGGTCCGCGAGTGCCGCCGCTTCGCCTACCGCCTCGCGCTCTCCTTCTGGTACGCCGGGGCCCGCTCACGCCCCATGAGCATCGGGGAAGCCGCGGTCGCCCTGTACCTGTCGCCCCTGCACCGCTACCGCCACGCCGAGTTCCGCCAGGTTCCCCGCCGGGAACTGATGGTCTCCCGCTGCCTCCACGAGGGCATGACCGCCGTCCCGACCGACACCCTGATCCGGCTCGGCGCGTTCATGACCGCCGAACTGGCGGGCCCGGCGGCCGACCGCCAGCGCGACAAGGAGTGGCTGTACAAGCAGGCCCTGCCGGACTACCACCGCCGCCGCTTCTGCTTCGACCTCCTGCGCGGCATCGGCCCGAAGAGCCAGCCCATGCCGCTGATCGTCCGCCCGGACACCGGCGCCCACCTCATCGGATTGACCCCGCCGGCGGGCCCGGACGGGATGCGGCTGCGCCCGATGCGGGCGGAGTGGTAGGCGTGAGCGCCCGGCACCTCCCCGCGCCGCGTCGGCGCACCCGCAAGGAACATCTGGCCCGCCGCCACGGGTGGCACTGCGCGTACTGCCACCGCCCGTTCACTTCGCCGCAGGAAGCGACCCTGGACCACATCGTGCCGAAGTCCCTCTACCGGACCCGGGCGGTCGTGAACCTGACCCTGGCATGCCGCCCCTGCAACCAGGCCAAGGCCGACCGGCTCCCGCTGAGCATGGCCCTCCTGCTCGTCTGGTCCCAGGGCCGTGACCAGCGTGACGAGACGGGTCACGCCCCGCGTCACACCGGTCGGCCGACCGGTCGCCCGGTGGATCGACCGCCCCGGCCGGGCGGCGGTCGGGTCAAGGACCGGCCGGTTCCCGACCCGACCGCCCCGGTCGACTGGCGCCTGCTGGCCCGACTCGCGCACGCCCACCACGAGGTCACCCCCGTGGACACCCGATCGCCCGCACGGTCGGGTCGTGACCTGCCTGAACGCCCCGACCGTGCGGGCACCACCCGGGGCGCCTCGCGCCCACCTGAAAAGGGGGCTCACACGTCCAGAAAACTGGACAGCTCCTCGCCCGCCCCCGACCAGCCGACCCGAGCCGCGCAGCACGAGACGGAAGAGCAGGCAGCATGACCCCGCCCAAGACGACCGACCCCCGCGCAACCCTCCGCGCCGGGCTCCCCGACCGCTACCTCACCCCCGAGGACATCGCCGCGATGCTCACCGTCCCGATCGAGACCGTTTACCGCTGGCGCAAGCGCCGCACCGGCCCGCCCGGCTTCCGCGTCGGCCGCCACGTTCGCTACGACCCCGCCGCCGTCCGCGCCTGGATCGACCAGCAGGCCGCCCACGACGCCGCCTAACCCACACCCGGGGGTAAAGCCCTCCCCCTCTACCTGGGCCCCGATCCGCCGCCCGAACCAGCCGATGAGGGCGGCCCTGCCTGGTGTCAGCCGGTAGAGGGGGCCCTTTACCCCGGTAGAGGGGCAGGTAAAGGGCCCTGACCTGCAAGGTAAGGCCGGTAAAGGGGGCAGCGGACCGCCCCTCGAAGCACCGCTCAACCAGGGGGAGGGAGTTGGGGAGTCGCGCCCACCCTGGGGAGTTCTCCCCAACCGCCTCCCCAACCCGCCCCACCCACACTGATCAGCGAAATCACCCCCGTTGGGGAGCCTGGGGAGCCTGGGGAGGCTGCCCTGCAACCCACCGGAAACCACCTCACAGAAGCCACCCGGCCCCCGGTCTCTGCCTCCCCCTCGCCAGGGAGGCAGCCCCGCCGGCAGAGGGAGGCAGGGAGAACTCCCTGGCCGCCTCCCTGCCCCGCCTCCCTCCGGGTGACCAGCACAAACCCCCGCCCGGGGAGGCAGGGAGGCGCCTCCCTGCCTCCCCGAAACCCCCTCCACAGCCACTGCCACGGCACCCCCTTGCCTCCCTCCCTGATGAGGGCAGGCGCCACCAACCGAGAGGAGTCAGCCCCACATGGCTGGCCACATCCAGGACCGCTGGTTCAAGACCGAGACCGACGCCAACGGCAAGGAGCTCCGAGTCAAGTCCGACCGCTACGGCACCGGCATGCGCTACCGTGCCCGCTACGTCGGCCCCGACGGCGCCGAGAAGTCCAAGAGCTTCCCCGACAAGCAGAAGCGCCTCGCCGAGAAGTGGCTCAGCCACATCGAAGCCGACATGTCCAGGGGTGAGTACATCGACCCCAAGGCCAGCCGCACTACCTTCCAGCAGTACGCGGAGCGGTGGATCGCCGCCCAGACGACCGACCTCGCGACCCGCTCGGCCGTTGAAATGCGGCTGCGGCTTCACGCCTTCCCGCACATCGGCTCGCGCCCGCTCGGGTCCTTCCAGCCCGAGCACATCCGGGAGTGGACACGGGCGCTGGAGAACACCGTGGCTGGTGCCACGTACCGGCGGGAGATCTTCAAGAACGCGTCCGCCGTCTTCACTGCAGCTGTGGACGACCGAGTGATTCAGAGGAACCCCTGCCGCGCGGCTTCGGTCAAGGCACCGAAGCCTGCGCCCGGCCGAGTGAAGCCATGGACTCCCGGGCGCGTCTTCGCCGTGCGGTCGGCCCTACAGGAGCGCTTCCGCGCGATGGTCGACGTTGGTGGCGGGTGCGGCCTCCGGCAAGGTGAGGTCTTCGGCCTGCCGGCGGATGAAGTGGGGTTCGCCACGGGCTGGCTGCACGTCGGTTTCCAAGTGAAGCTCGTGGACGGACACCAGATCTTCGCCCCTCCGAAGGGCGGGAAGGTGCGTGACGTACCTCTCCCCCTGCATGTCAGTCGCGCGCTCACGGCCCATATGGCGACCTTCCCTGCGACAGACATCACACTGCCGTGGCTCAGGCCCGACGGCCCGAAGGTGACCAAGCGCCTGATCTTCACGGGCCACGACGGCGGGGCATGCCGTCGGAACGACTTCAACACCCACGCGTGGAAACCGGCACTCGTGGCCGCTGGCGTCCTCCCCGCTCCTCGACAGGGCGAGCGGGCGCCCGCCTCCCGCGAGGATGGCATGCACGCGCTGAGGCACTTCTACGCATCCGTGCTGCTGGATGCCGGGGAGAACATCCGGGCCCTGAGCCAGTACCTGGGGCACGGTGATCCGGGGTTCACCCTCCGGACGTATACGCACCTGATGCCGAGCAGCGAGAGCCGCACCCGGCTTGCCGTCGACGACATGTACGAGGCCGCCAGTCGGACGGATGACGGCCCAGAGACGGCCCAGGTGGCCTAACAGCAAGCCCTGACCGGGACTCCAGTCCTGGTCAGGGCTTGCCTAGGCAAGAGAGGGCCTAGTTCTTCTGGATCTGGTCGAAGCTGAGCTCGACCGGGGTCTCGCGGCCGAAGATCTCGACGAGGCCCTTGACCTTCTTCGAGTCGGCGTTGATCTCGTTGATCGTCGCCTGGAGCGTGGCGAACGGGCCGTCGGTGACGGTGACCGAGTCGCCCACCTCGAAGTCGAGCACCTGGACCTCGACCTTGCGGGCCGGAGCCGGCTTGCCCTCGGCCTCGGCGGCCTCGCGGGCGGCCTTCTCCTCGGCCTCCGGGGCGAGCATCTTGACGATCTCGTCCAGCGTCAGCGGGTACGGGTCGTAGGCGTTGCCCACGAAGCCGGTGACACCGGGGGTGTTGCGGACGACGCCCCAGGACTCGTTCGTCAGGTCCATGCGCACCAGGACGTAGCCCGGGAGCTTGTTCTGACGGACGTTCTTGCGCTCACCGTTCTTGATCTGGACGATCTCTTCCTCGGGCACCTCGGCCTGGTAGATGAAGTCCTCGACGTTGAGCGAGACGGCGCGCTGCTCCAGGTTGGCCTTCACGCGCTTCTCGTAACCGGCGTACGTGTGGATGACGTACCACTCACCGGGCAGGCCGCGCAGCTCCTCACGGAGCGCCGTGACGGCGTCGACGGGGGCGGCCTCCTCGGCCTCCTCCACGTCCGCGTCCCCGGCCTCTTCCGCCTCGTCGGCGTCCTCGGCCTCTTCGGCGTGCAGGGCGGCTTCCTCGGCGGGCTCACCCGCGGCGGCGTCGGCAGCTTCGGCCTGGTCCGGGTCCTCGGCGTCCGCCGCCTCGACGATGTCGAGCTCGTCCTCGGCGGACTCGAAGGCGCCCGCCGTCGGCTCGACGGCGTCGTTCAGGTTCGGGTCAGACACGTGGCTGCTTCTTCCTGGAATACAAATGGGTGGAACATGCGAAAGGGGCGCCCATGAGGCGCCCTCCGCGGGATCAGCCGAAGACGTACTTGATGACCCGCTGGAATCCGAAGTCAATCACGGTCACCAGGCCGATCATGACGACGACGAAAGCAATCACCACAGTGGTGTACGTCGTCAGCTGGCTGCGAGAGGGCCAGACGACCTTGCGCAGCTCGGCGATGATCTGGCGGTAGAACAGCGCGAGGCGACCCAGAGGGCCCTTCTTCCCGCGCTTGCCGCCCTTCCGGGCCTTCTTCTTCGACTCGGGTACTTCATCCTCGGCATCAGGCATGTCGATGGAGCCCACGGCGTCCGTCACGCTTCTCACCTGATTCCGGGTCATGGCCGTGCCGCGCCCGGTGGAGCCGCACGGCGGTGCATTGAAGTACGTACATGCGCACACATCCTGGCGAAGGAGTGTGTAGCAGGGCCGGAGGGACTTGAACCCCCAACCGCTGGTTTTGGAGACCAGTGCTCTACCAATTGAGCTACGACCCTTTGTGGTTTCCACCAACCTACCGCATCTTCCCGGATGACTCCGATGCAGGAACGGTGCGGCTGGTGAAGGCCAACGACAGGTGAGTGTACGTGCTCAACGGCCCCGCGTCGAACAGATAGCTTCCGACAACTCCTGGCCGTATCCCGTCCACATGCTGTCCGGGCGGTGTCCGGACCCTGAAACCCTTGCGCCGACTGGGATCAAGGTCTGGGACCATGGGAGCCATGAGCGCTGCAACCTCCCCCTCCGAGCGCCGGGTCTCCGCCCGTATCGCTGCCATCTCCGAGTCCGCCACCCTCGCCGTCGACGCCAAGGCCAAGGCCCTCAAGGCCGCCGGCCGTCCGGTGATCGGCTTCGGTGCCGGCGAGCCCGACTTCCCGACGCCCGACTACATCGTCGACGCCGCGGTCGAGGCCTGCCGCACCCCGAAGTACCACCGCTACACCCCGGCGGGGGGCCTCCCGGAGCTCAAGGCCGCCATCGCGGAGAAGACGCTGCGCGACTCGGGCTACGAGGTCGACGCCTCCCAGATCCTGGTGACCAACGGCGGCAAGCAGGCCATCTACGAGGCGTTCGCCGCGATCCTCGACCCGGGCGACGAGGTCATCGTCCCCGCTCCGTACTGGACGACCTACCCGGAGTCGATCCGGCTGGCCGGCGGCGTGCCGGTGGAGGTCGTGGCCGACGAGACGACCGGCTACCGGGTCTCCGTCGAGCAGCTGGAGGCGGCGCGCACCGAGCGCACCAAGGTCGTCCTGTTCGTCTCCCCGTCGAACCCGACCGGCGCCGTGTACAGCGAGGCCGACGCCGAGGCGATCGGCCGCTGGGCCGCCGGGCACGGCCTGTGGGTGCTGACCGACGAGATCTACGAGCACCTGGTCTACGGCGACGCGAAGTTCACCTCGCTGCCCGCGATCGTGCCCGAGCTGCGCGACAGGTGCATCGTGGTCAACGGTGTCGCCAAGACGTACGCGATGACCGGCTGGCGGGTGGGCTGGGTCATCGGCCCGAAGGACGTGGTCAAGGCCGCGACCAACCTCCAGTCGCACGCCACGTCCAACGTCTCCAACGTGGCCCAGGTCGCCGCGCTGGCCGCCGTCTCCGGGAGCCTGGACGCGGTCGCCGAGATGCGTACGGCCTTCGACCGGCGCCGGCGGACCATCGTCCGGATGCTCAACGAGATCGACGGGGTGTTCTGCCCGGAGCCCGAGGGCGCGTTCTACGCCTACCCCTCAGTGAAGGAGCTGCTCGGCAAGGAGATCCGGGGCAGGCGTCCGGCCACCTCGGTCGAGCTGGCGGCGCTCATCCTGGACGAGGCCGAGGTCGCGGTCGTCCCGGGTGAGGCGTTCGGTACGCCGGGCTACCTCCGGCTGTCGTACGCCCTGGGCGACGACGACCTGGTCGAGGGTGTCTCGCGGATCCAGAAGCTGCTCGCCGAGGCCAAGGCCTGAGCACCTGCTGCTTGAGTAGGTGCGACCCCCGGTTCCGGCCGGGGGTCGCTCATTTGTTCGGGGTTCACCCCTGATTCGGGATCCGGCTACCACCGAACCCCGCGCATACGGCAGGATCCGGGGATGGAGCGCGATGTACGGCTGTTGCCCAAGGCCCACCTGCACCTGCATTTCACCGGGTCGATGCGGCCAACGACCCTGCTCGAACTCGCCGACAAGTACGGCGTCCGGCTCCCGGACGCGCTGACCAGCGGCGAGCCGCCCGAGCTGCGGGCCACGGACGAGCGCGGCTGGTTCCGGTTCCAGCGGCTCTACGACATCGCCCGCTCCTGTCTGCGGGAGCCGGAGGACATCCGGCGGCTGGTCCGCGAGACGGCCCAGGAGGACGTCGCGGACGGCTCCGGCTGGCTGGAGATCCAGGTCGACCCCACCTCGTACGCCCCGCTGCTCGGCGGGCTGATCCCGGCGATCGAGATCATCCTGGACGCGGTGGACAGCGCCTCCCGGGAGACCGGGCTGCCGATCCGGGTGGTGATCGCGGCGAACCGGATGAAGCACCCGCTGGACGCCCGCACGCTCGCCCGGCTCGCGGTGCGGTACGCGGACCGGGGCGTGGTCGGCTTCGGGCTCTCCAACGACGAGCGGCGCGGAATGGCCCGGGACTTCGACCGGGCCTTCGCCATCGCCCGTGAGGGCGGTCTGCTGGCCGCGCCGCACGGCGGAGAGCTGTCGGGCCCGGCCAGCGTGCGGGACTGCCTGGACGACCTCGACGCGGCCCGGATCGGGCACGGGGTGCGGGCCGCCGAGGACCCCCGGCTGCTGCGCAGGCTCGCGGAGCGCCAGGTGACCTGCGAGGTCTGCCCCGCGTCGAACGTGGCGCTGGGCGTGTACGAGAAGGCCGCCGACGTCCCGCTGCGCACCCTCTTCGACGCCGGGGTGCCGATGGCCCTGGGCGCGGACGACCCGCTGCTCTTCGGCTCCCGGCTGGCGGCGCAGTACGAGCTCGTCCGGCGCCACCACGCGTTCACGGACGAGGAGCTGGCCGAGCTGGCCCGGCAGTCGGTCCGGGGCTCGGCCGCCCCGGCCTCGGTGCGGGAGGAGCTGCTGGCGGGCGTCGACACCTGGCTGGCGGAGCCCGTCGCCTGATCCGGCGGGGCTTCCCGGACGCGCCCTACAGGCGCACGCCGACCGTCACCGGTTCGTTGACGAGCGTGACGCCGAACGCCTCGTGGACCCCGGCGACGACCTCGCGGGCCAGTGCGAGGAGGTCCTCGGTGCTCGCCTCGCCCCGGTTGGTGAGGGCGAGGGTGTGCTTGGTGGAGATGCGCGCCGGGCCGGTGCCGTAGCCCTTGGTGAAGCCGGCCCGGTCGATGAGCCAGGCCGCCGAGGTCTTGACGTGTCCCCCGGCGGCGGGGAAGGCGGGGGGCACGACCTCGGGGCCGAGCCGGTCGGCGACCCGGGCGCGGAAGGCCCCGTACGCCGCCTCGTCGAGGATCGGGTTGGTGAAGAAGGAACCCGCCGACCAGGTGTCGTGGTCCTGCGGGTCGAGGACCATGCCCTTGCCCGCGCGGAGCCCGAGCACCGTCTCGCGGGCGGCGGCCGCGGGCACCCGCTCGCCCTGCTCGACACCCATCGCCCGGGCCGTCTCCGGATACTTCAGCGGCGCCGAGAGGCCGCCCGCGTCCTCCAGCTCGAAACGGACCCGCAGCACCACGAACCGGTCGGGTTCGGCCTTGAAACGACTGTGCCGGTACGAGAACGCGCAGTCGGCGTTCGGGATGGTGACCGTTTCCCCGGCCCGGCGGTCGTAGGCGACGACCTCCGTGATGGTGGAGGAGACCTCCTGGCCGTACGCGCCGACGTTCTGGATCGGCGTGGCCCCCGCGGAGCCGGGGATTCCGGCCAGGCACTCGATGCCCGCGAGCCCGGCCTCGACGGTGCGGGCGACGGCGTCCGTCCAGACCTCGCCGGCGGCGAGCTCCAGGCGCGTGCCGTGCAGGGCGAAGCCCCGGGTGGCGATGCGCAGGGCGGTGCCGTCGAAGCCCTTGTCGCCGATGACCAGATTGCTGCCGCCGCCGATGACGAGCAGCGGGGTGCCGTTCCGGTCGGCCTCGCGGACGGCGGCGACCACCTCGTCGTCGGTCGTGGCCGTGAGGAGGCGGGTGGCGGGGCCGCCCAGCCGGAAGGTGGTCAGCGGGGCGAGGGGCGCGTCATGGAGTTCCTGCACGGGGACAAGGGTACGGTCCGTGTCCCCGCCGCTCGGGCGGGGCACGGGGGAGAGCTGAGGGGCGCGGCCCCGCGGACCGCGCCCCTCATGCCTCGTACGCCGCGGTCTCAGGCGAGCCGCACCACGGCGCGGGACATGCCCAGCACCTTCTGGCCCGCGCTCATGGCCGTGAGGTCCACCCGCACCCGCTTGTCGTCCAGCAGGGCGGCCACCTTGGCGCTGACCTCGACCAGGGCACCCTCGTCGTCGTTCGGCACGACGACCGGCTTGGTGAACCGCACCCCGTACTCGACGACCGCGCCCGGGTCGCCGGCCCAGTCCGTGACCACCCGGATCGCCTCGGCCATGGTGAACATGCCGTGCGCGATCACGTCCGGCAGCCCGACCTCGCGGGCGAACTTCTCGTTCCAGTGGATCGGGTTGAAGTCCCCGGAGGCACCCGCGTACCGCACCAGCGCCGCCCGGCTCACCGGGAAGGACTGCGCCGGGAGCTCCGTACCGACCTCGACCGACTCGTAGGCGACCTTCGCCGTCATCACGCCTCCTCGGCGGCGCGCGCCACCAGCTTCGTCCACGCGGTCACCACGTGCTCGCCCGATTCGTCGTGGACCTCGCCCCGGACGTCCAGGATGTCGTTGCCCGCCAGGGACTTGATGGACTCGATCGTCGAGGTGACGGTCAGCCGGTCCCCCGCCCGCACGGGGCGTACGTAGCTGAACTTCTGGTCGCCGTGCACCACCCGGTTGTAGTCCAGGCCCAGCTGCGGGTCGTGGATGACCTGGCCGGCGGCCTTGAAGGTGATGGAGAACACGAAGGTCGGCGGGGCGATCACATCGCTGTGCCCGAGCGCCTTGGCCGCCTCGGGGTCGACGTACGCCGGATTCGCGTCGCCCACCGCCTCGGCGAATTCGCGGATCTTCTCCCGGCCGACCTCGTACGGCGGGGTGGGCGGATAGGTCCGCCCCACGAAGGACTGGTCGAGCGCCATGGGCTCGCTACCTCCTGGTGAAAGTTGAACAGGCCAAAGACAGAACAGCCTTCATACAACGACACGAGGCCGCCCCCCAAAGGGGACGGCCTCGTGTACGAGCCTGATTCAGCGCGTTTCGCGGTGCGCCGTGTGCGAGTTGCAGCGCGGGCAGTGCTTCTTCATCTCAAGACGGTCCGGGTTGTTACGCCGGTTCTTCTTGGTGATGTAATTCCGCTCCTTGCACTCCACGCAGGCCAGCGTGATCTTCGGGCGGACGTCGGTGGCAGCCACGTGAGTGCTCCTTGACGGACGGATGGACGGATGAACGCAAAGAAGAGTAGCCGATCGAAGGACCGACCCCGCAATCGGCTACCGTGTGTAGCGGTGACCGGACTTGAACCGGTGACACAGCGATTATGAGCCGCTTGCTCTACCGACTGAGCTACACCGCTTTGATGACTGATCTCCCCCGCCGAAGCGGGGGATCTCGATCACCAGAGCCCCAATGCGGAATCGAACCGCAGACCTTCTCCTTACCATGGAGACGCTCTACCGACTGAGCTATTGGGGCGAGCGAGGAAGACATTACACGGTCCGTCGCCGATCGCCCAAATCCGATTCCGGACCCCCTCCGGCGGCCCGGGCGCACGCACCGCCGATCCCGTGCCACGCGGGCCTTCCGGCCCCGCACCGCACGCCCCGGGAGCCCCTGCCGCCCCTCTGAGCAGGGCTTCCCCCGTCCCGGCCACCGGCACCGCACCGACGCGTTTCCGCCCCGCGCGTCCCGTCGGGCCGCACCGGTACGACTATTCCGCTCCTCCCCGAACCGCGCCGGACACGCCCCTAGGCTCGTCCCACTCTGCGTGATCTTGCCCCTCTTCCCTCGCTTCCCCCGCTCCCTCCCCCTTTGCCCTCTCTCCTTCCGCCCGCCCCCTCGCCCACCTTCGATCGCCTGCTACCTGGAGCACGATGCCCGACAGCCAGCCGCGGCAGCCGGACGACCGGGCCGACGCGTCCGGCGCCTCCCGCGGCGCCTCCCCGGCCGGGACCGGCCCGGTGCTCTGCGGCGCCCGTCTCACCGACGGCCGCGTCGTGGACGTACGGCTCGGCGGCGGCCGCATCGAGGCCGTCGGCACGGCGGACAGCCTCACCGCCTCCGGCCCCCGGCTCGACCTGCGGGGCTATCTGCTGCTCCCCGCCCCCGCCGAGCCGCACGCCCACAGCGACACCGCGCTCACCGCCGACGGCGCGGGCCCCGGCCTCCCGGGACCGGCCCCGGACCGTCCGGAGGACATCCGCCGCCGCGCCACCGAGGCCGCCCTGCTCCAGCTCGGCCACGGCGCCACCGCGCTGCGCTCGCACGTCCGGATCGGCGACGTCCAGGGCCTGACCGCGCTCGAAGCCGTGCTGCAGGCCGGCCGCTCGCTGCGCGGGCTGGCCGAGCTGACCCCGGTCGCCGTGCCCCGGCTGCTCACCGGTGTCGCGGGCGCCGGGAACCTGGCGATGCTGCGCGACGCGGTGAAGATGGGGGCCGGCGCGGTCGGCGGCTGCCCGGACCTCGATCCGGACCCGGCGGGGTACGCGGAGGCCGTGCTGGAGGTCGCCGCCGAGCAGGGCTGCCCCGTCGACCTGCACACGGACGGCGCCGACCCGGCCCGGCTCGCCCGGCTGGCCGCGATGGCGGGAGGGCTGCGCCCCGGCGTCTCGCTGGGCCCCTGCGCGGGCCTCTCCCGGCTTCCCGCGCAGGTCGCGGGGCGCGCCGCCGATCAGCTCGCCGCGGCCGGGGTGACGGTGATCTGCCTCCCCCAGGGCGGCTGCTGCGGGGCCGAGGGGCGGGGCAGTGCGCCGGTGCGGCTGCTGCGGTCGGCCGGGGTGCGGGTCGCGGCGGGGAGCGGGGCGCTGCGGGACGTGGCGAACCCGGTGGGCCGGGGCGACCCCCTGGAGGCCGCCTACCTGCTGGCCTCGCAGCACGGATTACCGCCCGAGGAGGCGTACGGGGCGGTGTCCTCGGTGGCCCGGGAGGTGATGGGGCTGCCCGGCGTACGGGTCGAGGCGGGGTTCCCCGCCGAGCTGCTCGCGGTGCGCGGGGAGGGGCTGCCGGGCGCCCTCTCGCTCGCGTACAGCCGGATCGTGGTGCACCGGGGCCGGGTGGTGGCGCGGACCAGCGCGGTGCGCGAGTACTGCGACTCCGAGACCGTCGTGGGCCTCGGCCTGCCCCGCCAGGGACGATCCGACCACGGTCCCTCCGGCGGGCCCTGAGCGCGGCGGCCCGTCCCGGCGTACCGTCGTGACCATGCGCATCGTCATCGCAGGTGGACATGGTCAAATCGCGCTGCGGCTGGAGCGACTGCTCGCCGCGCGCGGGGACGAAGCCGTGGGCGTCATCCGCAATCCGGCCCAGGCCGAGGACCTCCGGGCGGTGGGCGCCGAGCCGGTCGTCCTGGATCTCGAATCGGCCTCCGTGGAGGAGGTGGCGCGGGTGCTGGACGGGGCCGACGCGGCGGTCTTCGCCGCCGGGGCGGGCCCGGACAGCGGCGCGGCACGCAAGGAGACGGTGGACCGCGGGGCGGCGGTGCTGTTCGCCGACGCGGCCGAGCGGGCGGGCGTGCGGCGCTACGTCGTGGTCTCGTCGATGGGCGCCGACCCCGACCATCCGGGCGACGAGGTCTTCGACGCCTACCTGCGGGCCAAGGGCGCGGCGGACGCGGACGTGCGCTCCCGTACGGCGCTCGACTGGACGATCCTGCGCCCCGGCATGCTCACCAACGACGCCGGCAAGGGGACGGTCCTGCTGGCCGCGTCGACCGGCCGGGGCCCGGTGCCGCGCGACGACGTGGCGGTGGCGCTGCTGGAGCTGCTGGACACCCCGGCGACGGCGGGGCTGACGCTGGAGCTGATCGCGGGGAACGTGCCGGTGTCGGTCGCGGTGAAGGACGTCGCCGGGAACTGAGCCGGCGGGGCGTCAGCCGCGCGGCGCGGGGCGTACGGCGATGCCATGGCGCTCCAGCAGCGCGGCGGTCACGCCGTCACCCGGGCGGAGCGTGCCGGTGAACGTGCCGTCGTAGACCGCTCCGCGCCCGCAGGAGGGGCTGCGGTCCATCAGGAGTGCCTCGGTGCACCCGGCCCGCCGCGCGGCCGCCAGCGCCCGTTGTGCGCCGTCCACGAACTCCGCCGTCACGTCGTGGCCGGTGTCGTCGACGACGCGGGCCCGGCCGTCGAGCACGTCGTGGCCGTCGCCGCCGACGATCTCGGCGGGGCGGCGCGGGGTGGGAAGTCCGGCGGAGACCTCGGGGCAGAAGGAGACCGGGCGGCGGTCGCCGAGCTCCTCGGCCACCGCGCCGGAGTCCTTGGCCCGGCCGTCGAACCGGCAGGGCACTCCGCGCAGACAGGCGCTGACCAGTACGGATTCCATCGTCACGGCCCTTCGCAGCAGAAACAAAGAAGACCCCTGTCGTGAGACAGGGGCCTTTCGATGTGGCGGCGCCAGGGTTCGAACCTGGGTAGGCTGAGCCGGCAGATTTACAGTCTGCTCCCTTTGGCCACTCGGGCACACCGCCGGGATTCGCTGCCTCTGATTCCCGCTTTTCGGCGGTGCTCTCTGGCAACGACGTAAACGATACCCGATGCCCAGGGGTGCTTCGCCACCCGGTTGATCAGTGGCTTGGTCGGCGGATCTGCCAGCGCCCCCACCGCGCGGGGGTGGCCGAGGGCTGTCCCGTCATCCCCGGCGGATCGGCGCGCGGCGTCGGATGCGGTGCATCGCAAGGCGGAGGGGCGTCCGCGTCCTGCATGTATTCGGATGTTCCGACAACGCGGCGAGGTGCCGTGGCTGCCGTCGCGCGCCCGCCGGGGAGGACGGGACAGCCCTTAGGCTTTGACCGCGGCGCGCGGGACCGGTGGGTCCGCCGCCGCTCGTACGCGCGCACGGCGCCGTGCGCATTCCGACGCGTCCCGATTCCCGGTACCCCGATCCAAGGAGCCACACGTCATGGCCGACTCCAGTTTCGACATCGTCTCGAAGGTCGAGCGGCAGGAGGTCGACAACGCCCTCAACCAGGCCGCCAAGGAGATCTCGCAGCGTTACGACTTCAAGGGCACCGACGCCTCGATCGCCTGGTCCGGCGAGAAGATCCTGATGGCGGCGAACGGCGAGGAGCGGGTCAAGGCGATCCTCGACATCTTCCAGTCCAAGCTGATCAAGCGCGGCATCTCGCTGAAGTCGCTGGACGCGGGCGAGCCGCAGCTGTCCGGCAAGGAGTACAAGATCTCCGCCACGATCGAGGAGGGCATCTCCCAGGAGAACGCCAAGAAGGTGGCGAAGATCATCCGCGACGAGGGCCCGAAGGGCGTCAAGGCGCAGGTCCAGGGCGACGAGCTGCGGGTCAGCTCGAAGAGCCGGGACGACCTCCAGGCCGTGCAGGCGCTGCTCAAGGGCCAGGACTTCGACTTCGCGCTGCAGTACGTGAACTACCGGTGAGCTGACCGGACAGGGTGCGGCGGGGGCCCGTCGCCGGGGAGGACTCCGGCGACGGGCCCCGTCGCGTCCGCGTGGGCGGCGGGGCGCGAGCCGGGCGGACCGCGCGGGGATCGACGTCCGAAAACCGCCGGTTCGGTCGGCACGGGGGACGCAGACTTGTCCGCATCGGGTGACGGTTTCCCCCTGAATCCGGCAGGACGCGCGAGAAGGGTACGAGCCATGGCCATGTACGCGACGGTCGACAGCCTGCTGGGCGAACTGCTGCTGGTCGGCGAGGGGACCGGCGACGGGGTGGCACTCGCCTCGCTCTCGCTGCCCGGCCAGAAGGGCGGCGCGGTGGTCGAGGAGGGCTGGGTGCGCGCGCAGGCGGCCTTCGAGCCGGTCGCCGCCCAGCTGCGCGAGTACTTCGCGGGCCGGCTGACCCGCTTCGACCTCACGTACGCGGAGGGCGTCGGCACCGACTTCCAGCGGCGGGTGTGGGCCGCGCTGGACACCGTGCCGTACGGGGAGACCGTCTCGTACGGGCAGATAGCGGAGCGGGTCGGCTCCTCGGGGGCCGGGGTGCGGGCCGTGGGGACGGCCGTCGGGCGCAATCCGCTGCTGGTCGTGCGGCCGTGCCACCGGGTGATCGGTGCCGACGGGTCGCTGCGGGGGTACGCGGGCGGCCTGGAGCGCAAGGAGTTGCTGCTGGGGCTGGAAGGTGCCGGGGCGGTGCGCTGAGGTGACCGGGCTCTTCCCCCGCCCCCGGGCCGTGGTCGCGCCGGGCGCGGTGCACGTGCCGGAGTGGCTTCCGGTCGAACGGCAACGGGAGCTGGTGGCGGCCTGCCGGGAGTGGGCGCGCGGGCCCGTGCCGCTGCGGCACACGGTGCTGCCGGGCGGCGGGGTGATGTCGGTGCGGACGGTCTGCGTGGGGTGGCACTGGCAGCCGCACCGGTACACACGTACGGCCGACGACGTGAACGGGGCCCGGGTGGTCGAATTCCCCGACTGGCTCGTGGAGTTGGGGCGTGCGGCGGTGACCGCGGCGTACGGGGAGGAGGGCCCGGCGGCGGCGTACGCACCGGACGCGGCGCTCGTCAACTTCTACGACGGGGCGGCCCGTATGGGCATGCACCAGGACAAGGAGGAGCGCTCGGACGCCCCGGTGGTGTCGCTCAGCATCGGCGACAGCTGCGTCTTCCGCTTCGGCAACCCGGAGAACCGCGGAAAGCCGTACACGGACGTGGAGTTGGCCTCGGGCGACCTGTTCGTCTTCGGCGGGCCGTCCCGTTACGCCTTCCACGGGGTGCCGAAGGTGCGGCCGGGGACGGCCGGTCCCGCGACGGGGCTGAGCCATGGCCGGCTCAACATCACCCTTCGCGAGACCGGACTGGCCGGCACCGGGCGTCAGCGGCGTTCGCGGGAGTTCCCGAACAGCAGCCGGTAGAGGATCAGCAGCACCAGGGAGCCGCCGATGGCGGCGATCCAGGTGGCCATGTCGAAGAAGTCGTTGTCGATGGGGCGGTCGAGGAAGCGCGACGATATCCAGCCGCCGAGGAAGGCGCCGACGATTCCGATCAGGGTGGTGCCGACCAGGCCGCCCGGGTCACGCCCCGGCAGCAGGACCTTGGCGATGACACCGGCCACCAGGCCCAGAATGATCCATCCGATAATGCTCATGCGCGCGAACCTACCCATCACTCGTTCCTGGAATCCAGGACGCCGGTGACGGTGGCGTGGTTGCCCGGTCCCCCGGCCCGTGCGAGCAACTGTGCGGTGCGGTTCGCGCGTTCTTGGTGAGGGGCGGCTCCGGCGAACGCGCCGGTGCCGGATCGGTCACCTACGCGGACCGCTCCGGTTACCCCCGTCCCCTGACGGGGCCGATACTGGCCATCGGAGCAACTACGGGCAACCCCCGGAAGGCGAGCGACATGAAGCCCATACAGCTGATCCTGAACATCATCTGGGTGGTGTTCTGCGGCTTCTGGATGGCCCTCGGCTATCTCGTCGCGGCACTCATCTGTTTCGTGCTGATCGTGACCATCCCGTTCGGCATCGCGTCGCTGCGGATCGCCGGTTACGTGCTGTGGCCGTTCGGGCGGACGACCGTGGAACGGCCGGAGGCGGGGGCGCCGTCCTGCGTCGGCAATGTGATCTGGCTCGTCTTCGCGGGGTGGTGGCTGGCGCTGGGGCACCTGCTCACCAGCATCCCGCTGTTCGTGTCGATCATCGGCATCCCCTTCGGCTGGGCGAACCTGAAGCTGATCCCGATCTCGCTGATGCCGCTGGGCCGCGAGGTGGTCCCCAGCGACCAGGCGTTCGGCGCCCGCTGAGCAGCCGGACGGCGGGCCCTTCAGGCGCGGGGGCCCGCCATCCGTTCCAGCCGGGCGATCCGCTCCGCCATGGGCGGGTGCGTGGAGAACAGCTTGGACAGGCCCTGGCCGGGGCGGAACGGGTTGGCGATCATCATGTGGCTCGCGGTCTCGATCCTGGGCTCCGGGGGCAGCGGCAGCTGCTTCGTACCGGCTTCGAGCTTGCGCAGCGCGTTGGCCAGGGCCAGCGGGTCGCCGGTGAGCTGGGCTCCGGAGGCGTCCGCCTCGTACTCGCGGGAGCGGCTGACGGCGAGCTGGATGATGGAGGCCGCGACCGGGCCGAGGATCATGATCAGCAGCATGCCGAGGAAACCGGGGCCGTCGTCGTTGTCGGACCGGCCCACCGGGATCAGCCACGCGAAGTTGACCAGGAACATCACGACGGAGGCGAGCGCCCCGGCGATGGACGAGATCAGGATGTCGCGGTTGTAGACATGGCTCAGCTCGTGGCCCAGGACGCCGCGCAGCTCGCGCTCGTCCAGGATCTGGAGGATGCCCTCGGTGCAGCAGACGGCGGCGTTGCGCGGGTTGCGGCCGGTGGCGAAGGCGTTGGGGGCCTGCGTCGGGGAGATGTAGAGCCGGGGCATGGGCTGGCGGGCGGCCGTGGAGAGCTCGCGGACCATCCGGTACAGCTGCGGGGCCTCGAACTCGCTGACCGGGCGGGCCCGCATCGCCCTCAGCGCCAGCTTGTCGCTGTTCCAGTACGCGTAGGCGTTGGTGCCGAGGGCCACGAGGACCGCGACGATCAGGCCCGTACGGCCGAAGAAGCTTCCGATGACGATGATGAGGGCGGACAGGCCCCCGAGGAGTACGGCGGTTCTCAGCCCGTTGTGCCGGCGGTGCACGGTACGCCCTCCAAGTGGTGCGGCAGGGGAACCCTTTGCTTGGTGGTCTCCACTACCCCAGTGGAGCCTCCCGTACGGGTCAACGCCAGGCGGGAGGAGCGAGTTCCCCGGGGCCGTACCGCCGCCGGGCAGGGCCTGTCCGGCCCTTGCGGGCCGGAGCGGGCACTGGGCCGTACGGGTCAGCGCTGGGCGGGCACCGGGAGTCCGGCGGTCTCCAGGGCCGCGGGGTCCGGCTTGATCTCGCTGGTGCAGTGGGCGCAGCGGGAGGCGATGGCCGGGATCTCGGTGTAGCAGCGGGGGCAGTCGCGGACGGCGGCCTTGATGTCGACCTTCTCCGCCTTGGCGAACCGGGCCTGGACCTTCGCCATGGGCACGACGACGCCGAAGTAGAGGACGGCGGCGGTGATCATGAACGCGATGGCGGCGGCGAGGAACTTCCCGTACGGGAAGATGGCGCCCTCGACCGTGAACTGGGCCGAGCTGAAGTCGCCGACGGATCCGGTGGCGAGGCCGATCAGCGGGGTGATGAAGGCCGTGCTGAACCCGGTGACGACCGCGGTGAACGCGGCTCCGACGGCCAGACCGATGGCCATGGAGATGATGTTTCCGCGCAGGATGAAGTCCTTGAACCCGTTCAGCACCGCTCTGCTCCTCTGGGAATGTGTCCGTGTGGGGGGATGTGCGGGCAAGACCATGCCCTGTGCGGGGCGCCCCGGGCAAACCGATCTTCGTAGCGTCAGAAGAGATTGACCGCGGCGAAGCGGAGGATCGCCTGGGGGGCGCCGGAGAGCAGCACTCCGGCCGCGGTGGTGAGCGCGATCACGGCGGTGAGGGGGGCCGGGACGGCGTGCCTGGTGGGGGCGGGTGCGGCGCCGTCCGCGGGGGCCGCGTCGGAGGCGGGCGCCGGGGTGTGCGCCGGGGCCTCTTCGGGGGCGCGGAAGAGTGTCGCGGTCCACTGGAGGTAGTAGTACAACGCGATCACTACGTTGACGGCCATGACGGCGGCGAGCCAGCCCAGTCCGGCGTCGACAGCCGCGGAGAAGACCGTGACCTTGGCGAAGAGGCCGATGATGCCGGGCGGCAGTCCGGCCAGGCAGAGCAGGAAGAAGGCCATCGCCAGGGCGGCGAGGGGGCGGGTGGCGTACAGGCCGCGGTAGTCGGTGAGGCGGTTTCCGGGGCTGGTCCGGGCGACCAGGGCGGCGACTCCGAAGGCTCCGAGGTTCACGACGGCGTACATGAGGGCGTAGGCGACGGTGGAGCCGATGTGCTCGTCGCTGGAGTACGCGGCGGCGGCGATCGGGACCAGGAGGTAGCCGGCCTGGGCGACGGAGGACCAGGCGAGCAGGCGTACGGCGCCGCGGGCCCGGTCGGCGCGCTGGCGCAGGGCGGCGACGTTGCCGAGGGTCATGGTGAGCGCGGCGAGGACGGCGAGGGCCGGTCCCCAGACGTCGGCGTAGGCCGGGAACGCGATCACGGTGACGAGGATGAGGCCGGAGAAGCCGACCGCCTTGCCGACGACCGAGAGGTACGCGGCGATCGGCAGCGGGGCGCCGACGTAGGTGTCGGGCACCCAGAAGTGGAAGGGCGCGGCGGCCGTCTTGAAGGCGAAGCCGACGAGGGTGAGGGCGACGCCCGCCTTGGCGAGGGTGTCGAGCTGTCCGGGCACGTCGTCGAGGCGGGCGGCGATCTCGGTGAGGTGCAGGGTGCCGGTGGCGGCGTAGACGAAGCTGACGCCGAGCAGCATGACGGCGGTCGCGACGACGGAGGAGAGGAAGAACTTGAGCGCGGCCTCGGAGGAGCGCCGGTCGCCGCGCTTGATGCCGACGAGCGCGAAGGCGGGCAGCGAGGCGACTTCGAGGGCGATGACCAGGGTCGCGAGGTCGCGGGCGGCGGGCAGCAGGGCGGCGCCGGCCGCGGAGGACAGCAGCAGGAACCAGTACTCCCCGGGACGCCGTCCGCGGGTGTCGCCGAGCGAGAGCAGGGCGGTGAGCAGGGCGCCGCCGAGCACCAGGGCCTGGATGACCAGGGCGAAGTGGTCGGCGGTGTAGCTGCAGGCGGTGCCGGAGGTCGCGGCGGCCGATTCGGTGAGGCAGAAGGTGGAGCGGTCGCCGGCGCGCAGCGGGACGAGCAGGGCCAGGGCGGCGACGAGCCCGGCGGCGGTCAGGGTGCCGAGCAGCGGTTTGCGGTGCTCGGGGAGGAAGAGGTCGGCGACCAGGACGACCAGGGCCATGGCGGTGACGGCGACCGGGGGCGCGATCGCGAGCCAGTCGACGGACTGGACGAGGTCGGTGCTCCCGGCGGCGGTGACGACGCCCGGGACGGCGACGGCGGTGGTCACGACTTGCCTCCTGCGAGGAGCTTCTGCACGGCCGGGTCGGTGAGGCCGAGGAGGACGGCGGGCCAGAGACCGGCGAGGACGGTGAGCGCGACGAGCGGGGTCCAGGCGGCGAACTCGTACGTCCGGATGTCGGCGAGGGCCGGTGCCTCGCGCTTCTCGCCCATGCAGATCCGGCGGACGACCATGAGCATGTACGCGGCGGTGAGCAGGGTGCCGAACGCGGCGATCGACATGAAGGTGAGGAAGGCGGGCCTGCTGAGGCCGTCGGCGGGGTCGAAGGAGCCGAAGAGGGCGAGCATCTCGCCCCAGAATCCGGCGAGGCCGGGCAGGCCGAGGGAGGCGACGGCGGCGAAGGCGAGGAGGCCGCCGAGGCGGGGGGCCCGGCCGTAGAGCGCGGCTCCGGTGGCACCGGAGAGGGTGTCGAGGTCGGCGGTGCCGTACCGGTCCTTGATGGCGCCGACCAGGAAGAACAGCAGTCCGGTGATGAGGCCGTGGGCGATGTTGGCGAAGAGCGCGCCGTTGACCCCGGTGGGGGTCATGCTCGCGATGCCGAGGAGCACGAAGCCCATGTGGCCGACGGAGGAGTACGCGATCAGGCGCTTGAGGTCGCCCTTGGCGCCGGGGCGGACGAGGGCGAGGCAGGCCAGCGATCCGTACACGATGCCGACGACGGCGAAGGCGGCGAGGTAGGGCGCGAAGGTGTGCATCCCGTCGGGTGCGACGGGGAGCAGGATGCGGACGAATCCGTACGTGCCCATCTTCAGCAGGACGCCGGCGAGCAGGACGGAGCCGACGGTCGGGGCGGCGGTGTGGGCGTCCGGCAGCCAGCTGTGCAGCGGCCACATCGGGGTCTTCACGGCGAGCCCGATCCCGATCGCCAGAACGGCGATGACCTGCACGGACGAGGTGAGTCCGCGGCCGTTGTCAGTGGCGAGTGCCACCATGTCGAAGGTGCCGCTCTTGAGCCCGATCAGGAGCAGGCCCAGCAGCATGACGACCGAGCCGAGCAGTGTGTAGAGGATGAACTTCCAGGCGGCGGCCTGCCGTCCGGCACCGCCCCAGCGGGCGATGAGGAAGTACATCGGGACGAGCACCGTCTCGAAGGCGAGGAAGAAGAGGATCAGGTCGAGGACGGCGAAGGTGGCGAGGGTGCCGGTCTCCAGGAGGAGCAGGAGGGCGACGAAGGCCTTCGGGGAGGGGCCCTCGGGGGGCTTGAAGTAGCTGTGGAGCGCGCAGAGGAAGGCCAGTAGCGCGGTCAGGACGAGAAGGGGGAGCGAGATGCCGTCGATGCCGAGGTGGATGCGGACGTCGAGCGCCGGGATCCAGCTGATGTCGGTGGTGGCCTGCATCTTCGACGGGTGGTCGTGGTCGAAGCCCGCGGCGAGGACGAGCGCGCCGAGGAGAACGGCGCCGGTGACGGTCACGCCGTGGCGGAGCACGGCCTGGTCGGGGCTGCTCCCCTTCAGTCCGGGCGGGGCCGGGAGGAGGGCGGCCGCGGCGCCGACGAGCGGGCCGGCGATGACGAACGCGAGAAGGAACTGCATCACGGATTCACTGATATCGATCACGGCTCACGACCCGGCGTTGACGTTGGCGAAGACGACGGCGGCGATCACCAGGACCAGGGAGCCGGCGAGCAGCGCGCCGAGGTAGGTCTGCACGTTGCCGGTCTGGGCGCGGCGGACGGCGGTGCCGAACCAGCGGGCGCCGGTGCCGGAGCCGCGTACGTAGGTGTCGACGACCTCGCGGTCCAGGAAGCGGACGAGGCTCGCCGCGGCCTGGACCGGGCGGACGAACAGCGCCGTGTACAGGGCGTCCAGGTGGAAGCCGGCGGCGGCGTGGTGGTGCAGCGGCCCGAGCAGGAGGCGGCCGGGGTCGGCCGGGTCGGGGGCGTCGCCGTCGGTTCCGTAGGCGGCGGTGTGCGCGGTCATGGCCTGGGCCTCGATGACGGCGGGTTCGGCGTCCGGGTGGGCGACGACGGTGCCGACGCGGGTGCGGGCGGCGAGGGCCGAGGTGTGGCGCCAGGCGCCGTAGGTGACGAGTCCGCCGGCCAGGGCGACGCCGGTGGAGAGGACGGCGGTGGTGAGGGTGGGCGCGAGGCTGTGGCCGTCGAACCAGTCGCTGATCACACCGACGCTCAGACCGAAGGCGATGGTGGGTACGGCGAGGATCCAGAGGACGGCGGTCATCGCGGCGGGCTGCCTGCCGTGGTCGGGTGCCTCGGCGCCCCGGCCCCGGAAGGCGAGGAGCCAGAGGCGGGTGGCGTACGCGGCGGTGAGGAGGGCGGCGAGCAGCCCGGCGACGAGTACGGTCCAGCCCGCTGCGGCCGGGGCGACGTGCCGGTCCCCGAGCGCGGTGTGCTCGGCGGCGACGAGGACGGCTTCCTTGGAGAAGAAGCCGGCGAACGGCGGGATGGCGGCGAGGGCGAACAGGGCGACGGTCATCGTCCAGTAGGCGTCCGGGATGCGCTTGGCCAGGCCGCCCATGCGGGACATGGCGGCCAGTGAGTTGGTGCCGGCGGCGTGGATGACGACTCCGGCGGCGAGGAAGAGCACGGCCTTGAACGCGCCGTGGGAGAGGAGGTGGAAGACGGCGGCGGCCCGGTCGCCGACGGCGAGGGCACCGGCCATGTAGCCGAGCTGGCCGATCGTCGAGTAGGCGAGGACGCGTTTGATGTCGTCCTGGGCGAGGGCGGCGAGCCCCGAGCCGACCATCGTGATCGCGGCCATTGCGGCGAGGACGACGAGCGCCGCGCCGGACTGGGCGAAGACGGGCAGGAGCCGGGCCACGAAGTAGATACCGGCGGCGACCATCGTCGCGGCGTGGATGAGCGCGGAGACGGGGGTGGGGCCGGCCATCGCGTCGGGCAGCCAGGTGTGCAGGGGGAACTGGGCCGACTTCCCGGCGACGCCCGCGAGGAGCAGCAGGGCGATGAGGGTGGGGTGGTCGAGGCCGCCGTTGGCGACGGCGCCCAGGATGCCGGTGATGCGGAAGGTGCCGGTGTCCGCGGCGAGCGCGAACAGGCCGATCAGGAAGGGGACGTCGCCGAGCTTGGTGACCAGGAAGGCCTTGAGGGAGGCGGCCCGGGCCTCGGGCGTCTCCCAGTAGTGGCCGACGAGGAAGTACGAGCAGATGCCCATGATCTCCCAGCCGACCAGGAGCACCATCAGGTCGCCGGAGTAGACGACGAGCAGCATCGCGGAGGTGAAGAGGGAGACCAGGGCCGCGTACGAGGGGTAGCGGGGGTCGTCGCGGAGGTAGGCGGTCGAGTAGATCTGCACGCAGCTCGCGACGAGCCCGACCAGGACGGCGACGAGGACCGCGAAGCCGTCGAGGTGCAGGGCGAGGTCGATCGGGACCGAGCCGGTGGGGGTGAGCCGGGTCGCGGCGTCGATGGCCCGGCCGCCGCCCTGGCGGGAGGCGACGAGCACGGCGAGGGCGAACGCGGCGACGGTCGGCAGGACGGCGAGGGGGCGTACGAAGCCGGGGGCGGTGCGCCCGGTCAGGAGGCCGGCGACGGCGCCCAGGAACGGGAGGAGGGGGACGAGGACGGCGAGGGTCGTGGTGGTCACGCGGTGGCCTCTGCCTTCTTTGCCTTCCCTGCCGCAGCAGTGGCCTGGTCCTCGGGCCCGTCGGGGGTCCCGGTCGCTTCGTCGTCGGAAAGGTCGGGGAGGTCCTCGGCGGCGTCGGTCTCGGCGGTGTCGCGGAGCCGGTCGATGTCGGAGCTGCCCCGGTTGCGGTAGACGGCGAGGACGATCGCCAGGCCGATGCCGATCTCCGCCGCCGCGATGGCGATGGTGAAGAGGGTGAGGGCCTGGCCGGCGTGGAGGGAGTCGCGGAGCCAGACGTCGAAGGCGACCAGGTTGAGGTTGACGGCGTTGAGCATCAGCTCGACCGAGAGCAGGACCAGGATCGCGTTGCGGCGGGCGAGCACTCCGTACAGCCCGGTGCAGAAGAGGAGGACGGCGAGCACGGCGGGATAGGCGAGGTGCATCAGCTCTGCTCCTTACCGCGCTTGCGGGACAGGACGATCGCGCCGACCAGGGCGGCGAGCAGCAGGACGGAGAGTGCTTCGAACGGCAGCACCCAGTGCTGGAAGAGGAAGGCGCCGGTCACCTCGGTGGAGCCCTGGGCCGGTCCGGCCAGGTCGATCCAGGTGGTGCGGAAGGCGTCGACGACGACCCAGACGAGCGATCCGGCGGCGGCGAGCGCCACGGCGAGGGCCGCCCAGCGGTTGCCGGAGTCGGCGTCCGGGGAGCGGCCGATGGGGGCCCGGGTGAGCATCAGTCCGAAGAGGAGAAGGACGACGACGGAACCGACGTAGATCAGCACCTGCACCCAGGCGATGAACTCGGCGGTGAGCAGGAGGTACTCGACGGCGAGTCCGCCGAGCGCCACGACCAGCCAGAGGGCGGCGTGCACCAGTTGCCTGGTGGTGACCGTGGCGAGGGCCGCGCCGAAGGTCGCGAGGCCCACGAGGACGAAGGCGATCTCGACGCCGGTCGGGGAGAGGAAGCCGGGGTGGGCCGCGGCCGCTGCGAGTGTCACGCCTCTCCTTCTCCTTCCGGGCGCCGGTTCTCTTGAGCCTGCTGGGTTTCCTGGGCCCGCTGGGCCTCTTCGGCCTGCTGGGCTTCCTGGGCACGCTGGGCTTCGAGTTTCTCGGCCGTCTTGCGGGCGGCGGCGATCTCCTTCGGTTCCTCGGCGGCCGGGTCGAGCGCGGGCGGTTCCGGCACCGTCCACATCCACTCGCGGAGTTTGTCGCGCTCGTGGGTGAGTTCGTGGATGTCCGTCTCCGCGTACTCGAACTCCGGCGACCAGAACAGCGCGTCGAAGGGGCACACCTCGATGCAGATGCCGCAGTACATGCAGAGGGAGAAGTCGATGGCGAAGCGGTCGAGGACGTTGCGGCTGCGTTCGCGGCCGCCGGGGGTGGCGGCGGGCACCGTCTCCTTGTGGGAGTCGATGTAGATGCACCAGTCGGGGCATTCGCGGGCGCAGAGCATGCAGACGGTGCAGTTCTCCTCGAACAGCCCGATGACGCCGCGCGAGCGGGGCGGCAGTTCGGGCTGGACGTCGGGGTACTGCGCGGTGACCGTCTTGCGGGTCATCGTCCGCAGGGTGACGGCCAGGCCCTTGGCCAGTCCGGAGCCGGGGATGCGCGGGGTCATGAGCTGATCGCCACCTTCACGATGCCGGTGAGCGCGATCTGCGCGAGGGCGAGCGGGATGAGCGTGGTCCAGGCGAGCTTCTGCAGCTGGTCCTCGCGGAGCCGGGGGTAGGTGACCCGGAGCCAGATGACGACGAAGGCGAGGACCGCGGTCTTGAGGAGCGTCCAGACCCAGCCGAGTCCGTCGGCGCCAAGCGGTCCGTGCCAGCCGCCGAGGAAGAGGACGGTGGTCAGTCCGCACAGGACGACGATGCCCGCGTACTCGGCGAGCAGGAACAGCGCGAAGCGCAGACCGGTGTACTCGGTGTAGGCGCCGAAGATGATCTCCGAGTCGGCGACCGGCATGTCGAAGGGCGGGCGCTGGAGTTCGGCGAGCCCGGCCACGAAGAAGACCAGGGCTCCGACGATCTGCCAGGGCAGCCACCACCACTCGAAGGAATCGAGGATGCCGGTGAGCGAGACGGTTCCGGCCGCCATCGCCACGGAGGCGGCGGCGAGCAGCATCGGCAGTTCGTACGCGAGCAGCTGGGCGGCGGTGCGGAGTCCGCCGAGAAGGGAGAACTTGTTCGCCGAGGCCCAGCCGGCCATCAGCGAGCCGAGCACGCCGACGCCCATGACGGCGAGCACGTAGAAGACGCCCGCGTCGATGAAGTGCCCGGCCGCGCCCTCGCCGGGGCCGACCGGGATGACGACGAGCACCAGCAGGTACGGCAGGAGCGCGACGGCCGGGGCGAGCTGGAAGACGCGGCGGTCGGCGTCGGCCGGGACCACGTCCTCCTTCTGCGCGAACTTCACTCCGTCCGCGACGAGCTGGGCCCAGCCGTGGAAGCCGCCCGCGTACATGGGGCCGAGGCGGCCCTGCATGTGGGCCATCACCTTGTGCTCGGTCTGCCCGACGACGAGCGGGAGGACCAGGAAGGCGACGAAGACGGCGACGAGGCGGAGGGCGACGTCCAGTACGTCGTTCACGCGGGATCGCCTCCGGCGGACTCGGGGTGTTCGGGGTGTTCGGGCGTCTTGGGGTGCTCGGGAGGCTTCGGGGGTTCAGGGGATTCCTGGGCCTCAGGAGCCCTGGCAGCCTCGGCGGCCTCAGGTGCCTCGGGAGTTCCTGCGGCCTCGGGTGCCTCGGGTGCCTCGCTGGTCTCGGGCTTCCCGGCGGCCTCGGGAGGTGTCTCCGGGTCGAAGGCCGGGCGGGCGTGGTGCCAGGGGGCGTCGCTCGTGGCCGTGCCGGAGCCCGTGCCCGCGTCCGTGGGGGCGGCCGTCCCCGTGCCCGGGGCCGGCTCCGCCGGGGTGTCCTTCCGGGGTTCGGTCCGTTGCGGTTCGGTCTGCTGCGGTTCGTTCTGCTGGCTGGCCGAGCCCTGGGAGGCGCTGCGGTTGCGGCGCGGCCTCGTGGGGCGCGCAGGCGCCTCCCCGGCCGCCCCGGGAACGGCCGGAGCCGCGGCTTCCGGAGCCGCGGCTTCCGGGGTGGCGGCCCCGGCGGTGCGCTGGGCGGCCGAGCCCTCGCTCGCGCTGCGGGTCCGGCGTACCGGCCGGTCGCCCGCCGCACGCGCGGCGCGCGCCGGTCGGGCCGGGGCGGGCGGGAGCTGCCCCTTCAGGGGCCCCCATTCGTTCGGGTCGGGCACCCCGGGCGGCAGCATCGTGCGCCGCTTCGGTCCGCCGTGCTCCGACTCGCCCGGCTCCTTCGCGCCGGGCCACGCCTTCGCGACCCGGGCCGCCAGCACGAAGTCCTTGCGCAGCGGGTGGCCCTCGAAGCCCTCGGGCAGCAGCAGCGGCACCAGGTGCGGGTGGCCGTCGAAGCCGATGCCGAACATCTCGTGCGTCTCGCGCTCGTGCCAGGCGGCGCCCGCGTAGACGCCGACGGCGGTGGGCAGGACCGGCGCCGCGTGCGGCACGGTCGTACGGACCATCAGGCGGCGGACCCGGCCGCCGGCCAGGGCCACCACATGGGCGCAGACCCGGAAGCCGGTGTCCGGTTCGTCGACGGCGCTCAGCCAGTCGAAGTACGTGCAGCCGAGCCGGTCGCGGGCGGTTTCGAGGGCGGCGATCCAGCCGGCGGCCGGTACGTCGACGGTCAGCAGTTCGTAGGCGTACTCCGCCGTCGCGCCCTCGCCGAACAGTTCGGCGGCGGCGTCCGGCAGCCGGTCGTACGCGTCGTCCGGGGTGGTGGTCACGCGTGCTCCTCCCCCGTGCCCGGCTTCGGCGGTGCGGCGACGAGTCCGCTGCGCAGCGCGGCGGTCGAGGGGCGGGTGCCGCCCGTCGCGTACCGCTCGCCCAGCGACTCGCGGGCGATCTTCTCCTGGAGCTTGAGGATGCCCTGGAGCAGCGCCTCCGGCCGGGGCGGGCAGCCGGGTACGTAGACGTCGACGGGGATGATCTGGTCGACGCCCTTGGTGACCGCGTACGAGTCCCAGTAGGGCCCGCCGCAGTTGGAGCAGGCGCCGAAGGAGATGACGTACTTCGGCTCGGGCATCTGCTCGTAGAGCCGCTTCACCGCCGGGGCCATCTTGTCGGTCACCGTGCCGGAGACGATCATGAGGTCGGCCTGGCGCGGGCCCGGCGCGAACGGGATCACGCCGAGCCGGATGAAGTCGTGCCGGGCCATGGAGGCGGCGATGAACTCGATGGCGCAGCAGGCCAGCCCGAAGTTGAAGACCCACAGGCTGTAGCGGCGGCCCCAGTTCAGGACCACCTTCATCGGTTCGGGTGCCAGGCGCGACAGGACGCCGAGCCGCTTGGGCTCCGGCAGGAAGGTCGGCACGGGCTGCTGCTCGGCTCCCCCGTCGGCCCGCGTGCTGGTCACGTCCATTCGAGGACGCCCTTCTTCCATGCGTAGAGCAGTCCCACGGCCAGGAAACCGAGGAAGACGAACATTTCGATCAGCGTCGTCGCCCCGTATCCCGGTGCGGCGAAGACCGTCGCCCACGGGAAGAGGAAGATCGAGTCGACGGCGAAGATCACGTACAGGAAGGCGTAGACGTAATAGCGGACCTGGGTATGGGCCCAGCCCTCGCCCACCGGGTCGACGCCGCATTCGTAGGTGAGGAGCTTCTCCGGTGTCGGCACCACGGGGCGCAGGAGCCGGCCGGCCCCGAAGGCGACGGCGACGAAGAGCACGCCGATCACGGCGAGCAGTCCGACGACCGAATATCCCCGGAAGTAGTCCGAGGCGAGAACGGCCGACGCCGACCCCGTCAGGTCCGGCAGTCCCGGCAGGCCCGGTGCATCCGGCAGGTCAGCCACGTCCGCCCCTCGCTCCCCTGGAATCCGTCCGGTGTCCGTACGCACGGGAGTCTAGGCCCTGTTAAAGGGAGGGTAAGCAGCCGCGTCGGGCGAGGGGCCCGTCGGTGAATGCCCCGAGGTGGGGTTATCCCCACCCCAGGGCACCCATGAGCCCCATGGCGTGCGGCGATCCGTACCGGCAGGCTTGTCCCATGACCATGAGCCCCCAGGTGCCGGACGACGACCGGCCGCCGCCCGCCCGCGCCATCCCCGACCGGTGGACGCGGCGCGAGATCGGCCATCTTCTGGCCGATCTGCCGATGACGCTCCTCGCGTTCGTCTACACGGTGGCGACGATCGGCGTCGGCGTGGCGCTCTCGGTCACGGTCGTCGGTCTGCCCCTGCTCGCCGTCTCGCTGCAGGGGGCGCGGCTGATCGGCCGGGTCGAGCGGGGCCGGGCGCGGGCGATGCTGGGGGTGCGGATCGAGGAGCCGAGCCCGGTGGTGCTGTCGCGGCGGGAGACGGGGTTCTTCCCGTGGCTGTGGTCGAGCGTCAAGGACCCGGTGGGGTGGCGGGCGGTGCTCTACTCCTTCGTCCGGCTGCCGTGGGGCGTGCTCACCTTCGGGGTGACGCTGGTGGGCCTGATCGCGCTGTGGCCGGTGGTTCCGTACATCACGCGGTTCCTCGGCAACGCGGACCGGGCGATGGTGCGCGGGCTGCTCTCGCCCTCCGACGAGCTGGAGCGCCGGATCGCGGAGCTGGAGGCGGACCGGGGCGTGGTCGTGGACACCGCCGCCGCCGACCTCCGCCGCATCGAGCGCGACCTCCACGACGGCGCCCAGGCCCGCCTCGTCGCCCTCGCCATGGGCCTGGGGCTGGCGAAGGAGAAGCTGACCGCCGACCCGGAAGCCGCCGCCCGCATGGTCGACGAGGCCCACGGCGAGGTCAAGATCGCCCTCCAGGAACTCCGCGACCTCGCCCGCGGCATCCACCCCGCCGTCCTCACCGACCGCGGACTCGACGCCGCCCTCTCCGCCATCGCCTCCCGCTGCACCGTCCCCGTCACCGTCACCGTCGATCTCCCGGCGCGTCCCGCGGAGGCCATCGAGGGCATCGCGTACTTCACCGTCTCCGAGCTGCTCCAGAACGTGAGCAAGCACAGCGCGGCGCGCTCGGCCACCGTCGAGGTCTGGCGCACCGGCGACCGGCTGATGCTCCAGGTCACCGACGACGGCCGGGGAGGCGCGAAGATGGACGGGGGCACCGGGATGGCGGGGCTGGCCGAGCGGCTGGGCGCCGTGGACGGGCTCTTCGTCCTGGACTCGCCGGCCGGCGGGCCCACCACGGTCACCGCCGAGCTGCCCTGGCGCGACCGCGAACCGTCGAAGAAGGCCGGGGCCGAACGGCTCCGGCACGGCTGACCCGCTCCCCCGCACCCGCACACCACGTACCCGCGCACCACGCACGCGCACACCGAGAGGAAACGGACACACCCATGGCCACGGCATACGGACCGGACACGCGGGACCCTCGGTGGTCCGGGACGGCCGACCCCGGGGACGGCTCCCCGCTGAAGCGTCTGCTGCCCGCCGCGCTGCGGGCCCCGTTCGAGGGCAGGACCTGGCGCGCGCTGCTGTACCAGGTGCTGAGCGTGCCGGTCGGGCTGGTCCTGTTCGGCTTCTCGATCACCCTGACCTCGTTCGGCGTGGGCATGCTGATCACCTTCCTCGGGGTCCCGATCCTGGCCGGCACGCTGGCCCTGTGCCGGGGGTTCGGCGCGGTGGAGCGGGCGCGGGCGCGGGCGCTGCTCGGGGTGGACGTGGCGGCCCCGGAACCGGTGCGCGGGCGGACCGGCGGGCTGATGTCCTGGATGGGCGCGTCACTGAAGAACGGGGCGTCCTGGCGGCACCTGCTCTACTCGGTGGTGCAGTTCCCCTGGGCGCTGATCTCGTTCTCCATCGGGCTGCCGCTCTGGATGTGCGGCTGGACCGTCCTCACGTATCCGCTGTGGTACTGGGTCCTCCCCGCGCGGCTGAGCCACAACGGCCTCCAGGTGTACTCCGACACGGGCCGCACGGTGTACGTCGACACCCCGGTCGGGATGGTGCTGGCCTTCGTGACGGGCCTGGTGCTCGTACTGGTGACGGCGTGGGTGGTCCGGGGGCTGGCGCACGTGGACCGGGCGCTGGTGCGCGGGCTGCTCGGGCCGTCCCGGCTGGCCACCCGGGTCTCCGAGCTGGAGACGGACCGGGGCGTGGTCGTGGACACCGCCGCCGCCGACCTGCGCCGCATCGAGCGCGACCTCCACGACGGCGCCCAGGCCCGCCTCGTCGCCCTCGCCATGGATCTGGGGCTGGCGAAGGAGAAGCTGACCGCCGACCCGGAAGCCGCCGCCCGCATGGTCGACGAGGCCCACGGCGAGGTCAAGATCGCCCTCCAGGAACTCCGCGACCTCGCCCGCGGCATCCACCCCGCCGTCCTCACCGACCGCGGACTCGACGCCGCCCTCTCCGCCATCGCCTCCCGCTGCACCGTCCCCGTCACCGTCACCGTCGACCTGCCCGAACGCCCGGTCCAGGCGATCGAGGGCATCGCGTACTTCACCGTCTCCGAGCTGCTCCAGAACGTGAGCAAGCACAGCGCGGCGCGCTCGGCCACCGTCGAGGTCTGGCGCACCGGCGACCGGCTGATGCTCCAGGTCACCGACGACGGCCGGGGAGGCGCCGACCCCTCGGCGGGCAGCGGGCTGGCGGGACTGGCCGAGCGGCTGGACGCGGTGGACGGCGTCCTGGCCGTGGACTCCCCGCAGGGCGGCCCGACCAGGATCACCGCCGAGCTGCCCTGGCGCGGCTGAGTGGACGTATCCGTAGCAAAAGGATGAACGGGGCACCGCACACCGCCACCGGAAAGCTGTAATGCTGGGGACCGTACGAACGGACCCGAACAGCACGGGCGGACCAGTGGGGGATGCGGCTTTCATGGTGGAGAACAGGGTGCGAGTGGTCATCGCCGAGGATTCGGTACTGCTCCGGGAAGGGCTCACCCGGCTGCTGACCGATCTGGGGCATGACGTCGTCGCCGGGGTGGGCGACGGCGAGGCCCTGATCAGGACGGTGGACGAGCTGGCGGCGCAGGGCGCGGCGCCGGACGTGGTGGTCGCCGACGTGCGGATGCCCCCGACCCACACCGACGAGGGCGTGCGCGCGGCGGTGCGGCTGCGGAAGGACCACCCGGGGATCGGGGTGCTGGTCCTGTCGCAGTACGTGGAGGAGCAGTACGCGACGGAGCTGCTGGCCGGGTCCAGCCGGGGCGTGGGCTACCTCCTGAAGGACCGGGTCGCCGAGGTCCGGGAGTTCGTGGACGCGGTGGTGCGGGTGGCGCGGGGCGGGACGGCGCTGGACCCCGAGGTCGTCGCGCAGCTGCTGGGCCGGAGCCGCAAGCAGGACGTCCTGGCCGGGCTGACGCCGCGCGAGCGCGAGGTGCTCGGGCTGATGGCGGAGGGCCGGACGAACTCGGCGGTGGCCAAGCAGCTGGTGGTGAGCGACGGCGCGGTGGAGAAGCACGTCAGCAACATCTTCCTGAAGCTGGGGCTGTCCCCCAGCGAGGGGGACCACCGGCGTGTCCTGGCGGTCCTGACGTATCTGAACTCCTGAGCCCCGGCGCTTCCGCCGGCCGGGCCCGCCCCGGCCGGCGGTGGCGAGGGACCTGGAGACCTGACGCACCGTCAGCTAACGTGCGGATCCCGGGCCCCTCGGGCGCCCGGCACACGGAACGCGCCACATCAGGGATCAATTCGCGCCTCGAAACCCCATCCACTATGTGATCGCTCCGAGTAAGGCACCCCTTACAGAAGTAGGGTGGGCAGGGGGACCGTCGGCGTACCGGCGGAACCCGAGCCGCCGCCGCTAGGGAGGTCCAGTTCAGTGACCAGCCAGGTCAGTAGCCCAGCCGGACAGGCCGATGAGGCCAGCGAGGCGCTCGTCGGGGGCCAGCGCGCCCCCCGCTCCGGTGACACGGGAGCAGGCGAGAAGGAGATCCGCCGTCTGGACCGGGTGATCATCCGTTTCGCGGGTGACTCCGGAGACGGTATGCAGCTCACCGGTGACCGCTTCACCTCGGAGACCGCGTCGTTCGGCAACGATCTGTCGACGCTGCCGAACTTCCCCGCCGAGATCCGCGCCCCCGCAGGCACCCTGCCGGGGGTTTCGTCGTTCCAGCTGCATTTCGCGGACCACGACATCCTCACCCCCGGTGACGCGCCGGACGTGCTGGTCGCGATGAACCCCGCGGCGTTGAGGGCGAACATCGGCGACATCCCGCGCGGCGCGGAAATCATCGTGAACACCGACGAGTTCACCAAGCGCCCGATGGCGAAGGTGGGGTACGCGACCAGTCCCCTGGAGGACGGCTCGCTGGAGGCGTACAACGTCCACCCGGTGCCGCTGACGACGCTGACGATCGAGGCGCTGAAGGAGTTCGGCCTGTCCCGCAAGGAGGCCGAGCGCTCGAAGAACATGTTCGCGCTGGGCCTGCTGTCGTGGATGTACCACCGGCCGACCGAGGGCACCGAGGCGTTCCTGCGGAGCAAGTTCGCGAAGAAGCCGCAGATCGCCGAGGCCAACGTGGCGGCGTTCCGGGCGGGTTGGAACTTCGGTGAGACGACGGAGGACTTCGCCGTCTCCTACGAGGTGGCGCCCGCCTCGCACGCGTTCCCGCCGGGCACGTACCGCAACATCTCGGGGAACCTGGCGCTGTCGTACGGGCTGATCGCCGCCGCCCGCCAGGCGGACCTGCCGCTGTACCTGGGCTCGTACCCGATCACCCCGGCCTCCGACATCCTGCACGAGCTGTCCAAGCACAAGAACTTCGGTGTGCGGACCTTCCAGGCCGAGGACGAGATCGCCGGGATCGGCGCGGCGCTGGGCGCCGCCTTCGGCGGTTCGCTCGCGGTCACCACCACCTCCGGTCCCGGTGTGGCGCTGAAGTCCGAGACGATCGGGCTGGCGGTCTCCCTGGAGCTGCCGCTGCTCGTCGTCGACATCCAGCGCGGCGGCCCGTCCACCGGCCTGCCCACCAAGACCGAGCAGGCCGACCTGCTCCAGGCGATGTACGGGCGCAACGGCGAGGCCCCGGTGCCCGTGGTGGCCCCCCGGACCCCGGCGGACTGCTTCGACGCCGTGCTGGACGCCGCCCGGATCGCCCTGACGTACCGCACCCCGGTCTTCCTCCTCTCCGACGGCTACCTCGCCAACGGCTCCGAGCCCTGGCGGATCCCCGAAGTCGCCGACCTGCCCGATCTGCGCGTCCGGTTCGCCACCGCCGCCAACCACGAACTGGCCGACGGCACCGAGGTGTTCTGGCCCTACAAACGCGATCCGCAGACCCTGGCCCGCCCCTGGGCGGTCCCCGGCACCCCCGGTCTCGAACACCGCATCGGCGGCATCGAGAAGCAGGACGGCAGCGGCAACATCTCCTACGACCCGGCCAACCACGACCTCATGGTCCGCACCCGCCAGGCCAAGATCGACGGGATCACCGTCCCCGAACTGGAGGTCGACGACCCGGACGGCGCCCGCACCCTGGTCCTCGGCTGGGGCTCCACGTACGGCCCCGTCACCGCCGCCGTGCGCCGCCTCCGCGGCGAGGGGCTGCCCATCGCGCAGGCCCATCTGCGCCATCTGAACCCCTTCCCGGAGAATCTGGGCGAGGTCCTGAAGAGCTACGACAAGGTGGTCGTCCCCGAGATGAACCTCGGCCAGCTCGCCACCCTCGTCCGGGCCAAGTACCTCGTCGACGCCCACAGCTACACCCAGGTCAACGGCATGCCGTTCAAGGCCGAACAGCTCGCGACGGCACTCAAGGAGGCCATCGATGCCTGACACCGACGTGGCCAACCAGCTCCTCAACCTGGTGCCCAGGGCCGAGGCCAAGCAGACCATGAAGGACTTCAAGTCCGACCAGGAGGTCCGCTGGTGCCCCGGCTGCGGCGACTACGCCGTACTCGCCGCCGTGCAGGGCTTCATGCCCGAACTGGGCCTGGCGAAGGAGAACATCGTCTTCGTCTCCGGGATCGGCTGCTCCTCCCGCTTCCCGTACTACATGAACACCTACGGGATGCACTCCATCCACGGCCGCGCCCCGGCCATCGCCACCGGGCTGGCCACCTCCCGCCGCGACCTGTCCGTCTGGGTCGTCACGGGCGACGGCGACGCGCTGTCCATCGGCGGCAACCACCTGATCCACGCCCTGCGCCGCAACGTCAACCTCAAGATCCTGCTGTTCAACAACCGGATCTACGGGCTGACCAAGGGCCAGTACTCCCCCACCTCCGAGATCGGGAAGATCACCAAGTCGACGCCGATGGGCTCGCTGGACGCCCCGTTCAACCCGGTCTCCCTGGCGCTCGGCGCGGAGGCGTCCTTCGTCGCCCGCACCATCGACTCCGACCGCAAGCACCTCACGAGCGTGCTGCGCGCCGCCGCCGACCACCCGGGCACGGCGCTCGTGGAGATCTACCAGAACTGCAACATCTTCAACGACGGCGCCTTCGAGGCCATGAAGGACAAGGACCGGGCGCAGGAGGCGGTGATCCGGCTGGAGCACGGGCAGCCCATCCGCTTCGGCACCGACGACGCCAAGGGCGTCGTCCGCGACCCGGCCACCGGCGATCTCCAGGTCGTCGACGTCACCGCGGAGAACGAGTCCCGCGTCCTGGTCCACGACGCCCACAGCGCGTCCCCGACCACCGCGTTCGCGCTCTCCCGCCTCGCCGACCCGGACACCCTGCACCAGACCCCCATCGGCGTCCTGCGCGATGTGGAACGTCCGGTGTACGACACGCTCATGGCGGAGCAGCTCGACACCGCCGAGGAGCGGCACGGCAAGGGCGACCTGGGCGCGCTCCTCGCCGGGAACGACAACTGGACGGTCGTCGGCTGACGCCGCCACCGGTACGTACCGCCGTCGCCGGACGGGCTGAACTTCGGCCCGTCCGGCGTCGGCGTCCCGGGGCGGCGGCCGGTCGCCGCGCACGATGTGGCCATGACCCTGGACCGTCCCGCGTACCGCATCAAACGGCGTCTGCTCGGCAGGCCGCTGACCACCGAGCGCATCAGTCAGGAGAAGCTGGACAACCGGACGGCGCTCGGGGTGCTCGCCTCCGACTGCATCAGTTCGTCCGCGTACGGTTCCGAGGAGATGCTGCGGGTCCTGGTGCCCGTGATCGGTACGGCGGCGTTCACCCTGCTGATGCCGGTGACCGGCGCGATCCTGCTGGTGCTGCTGCTCCTGACGCTCTGCTACAGCGACGTCGTCATGATCTACACCCGGGCGGGCGGGTCGTACGTCGTCGCGCGGGAGAACTTCGGGCCGAACGTCGCGCAGATCGCCGCCGTCGCCCTGCTCGTCGACTACATCGTGACCGTCGCCGTGCAGGTCTCGGCCGGCACCAACGCGCTGATCTCGCTCGCCCATCTGGCCGGGAACGGCTTCACCGGCCTCGACCATCTCCAGCTCCCCGTCTCCGTCGGGGTGATCGTGCTGCTCGCGTACGGGAACCTGCGCGGCATCCGGGAGGCGGGGCGGGCGTTCGCGCTGCCGGCCTACCTGTTCATGGCGGCGGTCGGGCTGGTGCTCGTCGCCGCCGCGGTGCGCGGGCTCACCGGGGAGCTGCCGCACGCCGATCTGCACGCCCCCGGTGTCGTGCCGCTGGGCACCCCGGGGGACGGCTGGCTCTACGGCGCCTCGCTCTTCATCGTGCTGCGTTCCTTCGCCAACGGCGGCTCGTCCCTGACCGGTCTCGAAGCGATCTCCAACGGCATCTCCGCCTTCCGCGAGCCGCAGGGCCGCAACGCCCGCCGCACCCTGATCACGATGAGCTGCATCCTCGGCGTGCTGGTCCTCGGCGTCTCCACGCTGGCCCACTTCACCCACGCCGTCCCGTACGCCGACGGCACCCCGACGGTCATCGCGCAGGAGGCGCACTTCGCCTTCGGGGACGGCCCGCTCGGCACGGCCGGGCTGGTCTTCGTGCAGCTGGCGACGGCGCTGGTCCTCTACACCGGCGCCAACACCCCGTTCACCGGGTTCCCGTTCCTCGCCAGCTTCGTGGCCAAGGACCGGTTCCTGCCGAGGGTGCTGACCCGGCGCGGGCACCGGCTCGCGTTCTCCAACGGCATCATCTCGCTGGCCGTGGTCTCGCTGGCCCTGCTGCTGGCCACCGGGGCGAGCGTGGACCGGCTGGTGGCGCTGTACGCGATCGGTGTGTTCACCGCGTTCACCATGGCCGGGGCCGGGCTCACCGCGTACCACCTGCGGCGCCGCGAACGGCACCGCAGGCTCAAGATCGGGGTGAACGCGCTGGCCGCGGCGATCTCGGCCGCCGTGGTGCTGATCTTCGCGGTCACCAAGTTCACCGAGGGCGCCTGGCTGGTCGTGGTGGTCTTCCCGCTCGGCGTGTGGGCGCTGACCCGGATCAACCGCGAGTACCGCCGCGAGGCCGCCGCGCTCCGGAGCATCCAGGCGCCGGGGGCCGACCGCCCCCGCGACCGGCACCATCTGGTCCTCGTGCTGGTCGAGACGTTGGACCTGGCGACGCTGAAGGCGCTGCGGTACGCCCATGAGCTGCGCCCGGACGGGATCCGGGCGGTGCACTTCGCGATCGACGAGGCGCACGCCAGGCGGCTGGCCGCCCGCTGGGAGGCGACCGCCGCCACCTCCGTGCCCCTGGACCTGGTGGCGTGCCCGGACCGGCGGCTGCGCCACGCGATGCGGGAGCTGGCGGCCCGCACCACCGAGGACGGCCACACCGCGCTGACGGTCCTGGTGCCGCGCCGGACCTACGCCAACGTGCTCGGCAAGCTGCTGCACCGGGGCACCGGCGAGCAGATGGCCAAGGCGCTGGCCCCGCTGCCGCACGTGGCGGTGACGATCCTGCCGTTCGACGTGTCCCGGGCGCTGCGGGCCCTGGAGGAGGGGCGCACCCCCGACCCGGACTGACGGGCGTCCGGTCCTACGAGGCCCGCGCCCTGCGCTCGTCGTACGCGGCGCGCGCGGCGTGCACCGCTTCGACGCTGCGGTCGGCCCAGCAGGCCAGCGCCCACACCTGTTCGGCGGCCTCCCGGCCCAGGGGGGTGAGCGTGTAGTCGACACGCGGCGGGATCACCGGCTTGGCGTCCCGGTGCACGAAACCGTCCCGTTCCAGCGTCTGGAGGGTCTGGGCCAGCATCTTCTCGCTGACCCCGCCCACCTCCCGGCGCAGCTCGCTGAACCGGTACGAGCGCTCCACCAGGGCTATCAGGACCAGCACACCCCAGCGGCTGGTGACGTGTTCGAGCACCGGCCGGGCCGGACACAACGGCTGGTTCACGGTCGGGCGCGGACCCAGGTCGCTTACGTTCACACCAGTACCTTACTTAGGAGTGGGTACTTACGAATAGTGAGCACCCGTCCTACGGTGAGCCATGCGGGCCGGTGGATCGATCCGGGCCGCGTACCCCCCAGGAGGAACCACCCATGAGCATCGTCGTCGCCGGAGCCACCGGAGAACTCGGCCGTCTGGTCGTCGAGGAGCTGCTGACCACCGTGGACGCGGGCGAGGTCGTCGCCGTCGTCCGTGACGAGGAGAAGGCGGCCCCGCTGGCCGCCCGGGGCGTGGAGGTCCGGGTCGCGGACTACGACCGCCCGGAGTCGCTCAAGGGCGTCTTCCGGGCCGGCGACCGGGTCCTGCTGATCTCCGGCAGCGCGGTCGGCAAGCGGGTGCCGCAGCACGCGGCGGTGATCGACGCGGCCGTGGCGGCGGGCGTGGCCCAGTTCGCGTACACCGGCATCCTGGGCGGCCCCGAGGCCGACTTCCGCCTGGCCGACGAGCACAAGGCCACCGAGCGGCTGATCCTCGACTCCGGCCTGCCGTACACCTTCCTGCGCAACGGCTGGTACACCGAGAACTACACGGCCAACCTGGGCCCGGTCCTGGCCCACGGCGCCGTCGTCGCCAACGCCGGTGACGGGCGGATCGCCTCCGCCACCCGGGCCGACTACGCCGCCGCGGCCGCCGCCGTGCTGACCGGCGAGGGCCACCTCAACGCGGCCTACGAGCTGAGCGGCGACGTCGCCTGGTCGCTCGCCGAGTACGCGGCGGCCGTCTCCGCCGCCACCGGCCGGGAGATCGCGTACCGGAACGTCCCGGCCGCCACGCACCAGGAGATCCTGACCGGCGCCGGGGTCCCGGAGTTCTTCGCGTCGATCCTCGTCGACGTGGACGAGGCGATCGAGCGCGGCCGGCTCGCCACCACCAGCGGCGACCTGGCCCGGCTGATCGGCCGCCCGACGACCCCGCTCGCCGAGACGGTGGCGGCCGCGGTGGCCCGCGCGTAACACCCGTTCCCCCGCTCCCCAGGAACCCCGCGTGTCATGACCGTATCCCGATACGGGTATGACACCGGGCCCTTCCCGGCGCTACCTTCGTGCGGTGGAACAGATACGCCTGGAGGGCCCGTGAAGGGGATCGACGAACAGCGGGCGGGTCTCCTGTCCGGCTTCAGCGCCTACGCCATGTGGGGGCTCGTCCCGCTCTTCTGGCCGCTGCTGAAGCCCGCCGGATCCATCGAGATCCTCGCCCATCGCATGACCTGGTCCCTCGGCTTCGTCCTCCTCGCGCTGCTGGCACTGCGCCGCTGGTCGTGGATCGGCGAGCTGGTGCGGCAGCCGGGCAAGCTCGGTCTGCTCACGGTGGCCGCCGTCACCATCACCATCAACTGGGGCCTGTACATCTGGTCGGTGAACAACGGCCACGTGGTGGAGGCGTCGCTCGGCTACTTCATCAACCCGCTGGTCACCATCGCCATGGGCGTCCTCTTCCTCGGCGAGCGGCTGCGCCCCGTGCAGTGGGTGGCGGTCGGCACGGGTCTCGCGGCGGTGCTGGTGCTGGCGATCGGCTACGGGCGTCCGCCGTGGATCTCGCTGACCCTGGCGTTCTCCTTCGCGACCTACGGCCTGATGAAGAAGAAGGTCAACATGGGCGGCCTGGAGTCGCTCACCGCCGAGACCGCCGTGATGTTCCTGCCGGCGCTCGGCTATCTGCTGTGGCTGGGCGCCCGGGGCGAGTCGTCCTTCGCCTCCGAGGGGCTCGGCCACTCGGCGCTGCTGGCGTCGGCGGGGCTCGTCACGGCCGTTCCGCTCATCCTGTTCGGGGCGGCGGCGATCCGGGTGCCGCTCTCCACCCTGGGGCTGTTGCAGTATCTGGCGCCGGTCTTCCAGTTCATCCTCGGTGTCGTCTACTTCCACGAGGCGATGCCGCCGGCGCGGTGGGCCGGGTTCGGCCTGGTGTGGCTGGCGCTGACCGTGCTGACCTGGGACGCGTTCCGAACGGCGCGACGGAACCGGGTGCGGGCGCGCGCGGCGCGGGAGGCGGCGGCCCGGGAGGGCGCACTCCCCCGCACCTCCGCCGCCCCGGCGCCCCGCCCGGCGGCCGAGGAACCGAGCCCTTCCCCCCACCCCTGATCCATAACGTTACCCGGTTGCATTTTTAACTCGGTTGCGGTTCTCTGGTCGTCCACGGAACCGCGACCGAGGAGCCCGCATGCCCGCCGCCGTACCTTCGTCCCCTGCCCCCGCCACCGCACCTGCGCCACCCGTCCCCGTACTGATCGTCGGTTCGGGTCCGACCGGTCTGACCCTGGCCTGCGACCTGGCCCGCCGCTCGGTGGGCGTGCGGATCATCGACCGCTCGCCCGGATTCCCGCGCAGTTCCCGGGCGAAGGGCCCGAATCCCCGGTCCTTGGAGGTGCTGGCGGATCTGGGGGTCGCCGACCGGGTGCTGGCGGCGGGTTCGGCGCCGTTGCCGATGCGGAAGTACCGGGACGGGCTGCCGGTCGCCGATGCCGATCCGGCCGCGTCGCTGCACCCGACGCCCGATGCCCCGTACGCCCATGGCCGGCTGATCGCCCAGTGGCAGCTGGAGGAGATCCTCCGGGAGCGCCTCGCGGAATTCGGTGTGCGGGTGGAGCTGGGAGCGGAGGCGGTCGGGCTGGCGGAGGCGGACGACCTGGTGACGGTCGCACTGGCGGACGGCCGGAGCATCGACGCCCGGTACGTGGTGGGCTGCGACGGCGCCCACAGCCGGGTGCGCAAGCTGCTCGGGGTCCCGTTCGGGGGCAAGACCGCGCCGGAGCAGTCGATGGTCTGCGGGGACGTGGAGGTGGAGGGTCTGGACCGGTCCATCTGGCACCAGTGGTTCGACGAGGACGGCGCCGTGATGCTGTGCCCGATCCCGGGCACGCGGGCGGGCTGGTGGTTCCAGGCGGGCCCGGAGCGGGACGCGGCGGGTGCGCCCGTGCCGCCGTCCCTGGAGAGTTTCCGGCGGCTGTTCGCCAAGCACACCCGCCTCCCGGCCGACCGTCTGACCGGGGCCACGCTGCTGTCCACGTACCGGGTCAACGAGCGGATGGCGGACCGTTACCGGGTGGGCCGCGTCCTGCTCGCCGGGGACGCCGCGCACGTCCACTCCGTCGCGGGCGGGCTGGGCATGAACACGGGCATCCAGGACGCGTTCAACCTGGGCTGGAAGCTCGCGCGGGTGGCCGCCGGTCCGGCGGACCCGCGTCTGCTGGACACGTACGAGGAGGAGCGGCTGCCGGTGGCCGCCTGGACCCTGGACATCACGGCGGACCGGCTCCGGGCGACCCTGGAGGCGATCCGCCGACCGGGCGGCGGCCTGGACACGGCGGTCTCCGGCGACACGACCGGCCTGGGCGTCGGCTACCCGTGGTCGTCGCTCGCGGGCCCGGGTTCCACACCCCGGCTGCGGCCGGGCGACCGGGCCCCGGACGCACCCTGCCGCTCCGCCGCGACCGGCGCGCCGATCCGCCTGTTCGACGCCTTCGCAGGCCCGCACTTCACCCTGCTCGGCTTCGGCCCCGACACGGCCGAGGCGCTCCGGGCGACGGAGGCGGCGTACGGCCCGGCCGTGCACGCGTACGGCGTGGACGCGGGCCCGTACGGGGACGGGTCCGGCACCGACGCGGAAACGGACGGTGCGGAGACGGACGCCGCACGCGGCCTCGTCGACGACGCCGGCCACGCCCGCACCGCCTACGGCCTCACCCCGCCCGCGCCGACCGGAACGCTCGTCCTGATCCGCCCGGACAACCACGTGGCCCTGATCGCCCCGGCCACCGAGCCCCACACGGTCATCGCCTATCTCTCCCGCACGACCGGCGCCCCCGCACCGCGCTGAGCGAGCGGCGCGTCGGAGGGGGTACACCGCCTGCGGCTCCGCGCCGAGGACCGGCCGGGCGCCAACGGGTACCGATCGGAATCCGGCGTATCGCGCCTCGTGCTGTAATCCTCCTTCCGAGGTCGAAGAGTTGGGGGGACAGGACGTGGCTGCGGGATCCGGACGCGCCGCCGGACTGCTGGTGGCAGCGGCGGTGCTGCCACTGACCGGTTGCGGCGGTAGCAGCGGCGACGCCGTCGAGACGACCGCGTCCACGGCGGCCGCGGTCGAGGCGGCGCGGGCCTACCAGCGTGCCTCGCTGCACCAGGACTGGAGGGCGGTCTGCGAGGGCATGACCGAACGCCTGCGGCGCAGGATGGACGCGAAGACGCTCGACGAATGCGTCGAGATCATCGGAGCGCCCGGGATCGGCGATCACCGGGACGCCCGGATGAGCACCGGCACGGCATTCGACGTCGAGGCGTTCGGCGACCACCCGGCGGGGATCGGGCTCCGGGTGACCGTCGACGAAGGACCGGGCCGGGTCGCGCACACCGCGCTGCGACTCGTCCCCGGCGAGGCGGGCGCATGGCTCGTCGACCAGGCGGTCAACATCCCCTCCCCGGGAGGCACGGGCCCCACGGCCGTACGCGACGCGCTGCGCCGCAATTGACTTCCGCTCCCCGGGCTAAGGCCCGGGGATTCCTACCACGGTCGGCTGACCGTCTCGGTGGGTTCCTGCTTCACCGCGCTGTGCCGGTACGGGGACCGGTCTCACCTGCGCTCGACAGGCTGACACCGCCAGTTCGGCGGCCCTGGCGACGTTGACCGCCGCGTTGATGTCGCGATCGAGGACGGACCCGCACGCCCCGCACTGCCACATGCGGACGTGGAGGGGCTTGGGCCCGTCCTTGACGCCGCACACGCAGCAGACCTGCGAGGTCGGCTCGAACCGCCCGATGCGGTGGAAGGACCGGCCGAACTTCGCGGCCTTGTACTCCAGCATCGCGACGAACGCAGACCATCCGGCGTCGTGGACGGACTTGGCCAGGCGTCTACGGGCGAGTCCCTTGACCGCCAGGTCCTCCACGGCAATCGCTTGGTTCTCGCGAATGATCCGTGTGGAGAGCTGGTGGTGGAACTCGCGCCGTGCGTCGGCGACCTGCGCGTGAGCACGGGCGACCTTGACGCGTGCCTTGGTCCTGTTGTTGCTTCCCTTGGCCTTGCGGCTCAGGCGCTTCTGTTCGCGCTTGAGCTTCTTCTCGGCCCGGCGCAGGAAGCGCGGGGCGTCGGTCTTCGTGCCGTCGGAAAGGACGGCGAAGTGCCCGAGACCGAGGTCGATGCCGACGACCGGCTCCACGTCAGGCAGCGTCTCGGGGTCGGTCTCGACGACGAAGGACGCGAAGTACCTGCCGGCCGCATCCTTTGAACTTCCCGCCGAAGGTGGCCCTGTCCAAGCTGGTCAACTCGCTGAAAGGCGTCGGCTCCCGCAGGCTCCGCCAGGAGTTTCCCGACCTCGTCCGGCACTAGTGGCAGGCTCAGCGGCTGTGGTCCGGTTCCCACTTCGCCGGACCAGTCGGCGGCGCGCCGCTGTCGATCGTCCGTCAGTACATCGAGCAGCAGAACCGTCCGCCCCAGCCTGCGGGTCAGAGCAGCACTCAGAATCGCTTTCCCCCCGCAAGCGGGGGAGCACCGCGATGAGTCCCGGTAGCCCGCGCCGTTTCCAGGGCACTACGCCCGCACACGCTCTCCGTCCGCGGGTTCCGGATCGATGACCAGCCGGGCGTGCAGCTCGACGTCGTACCGGACACCGTCGTAGGCGAGCTTCCGACGTTGCAGCCCCTCCACCGCGAACCCCGCCGCGTGGTCGACCCGGCATCGTGCCGGGTTGTCCACGCGATGCCCCAACTCCAGCCCCAACAAGTGGAGTAACCGACGCTCCGGGACGCGACAGCCCGGCAGCCGCTCATAGCCACTGCCTGCCGTCTCGGGGTGGACGCCCCCGGCCCCGCATCCGACCGGACGTTCAATGCCCTCAAGGGCTCCGGGCAGTGGCCACGCGATACGACAAGCGCGCTTACGTCTTCCATGGCACCGTGACCGCCACGGCACTCCGGCTCCGGCTTCGCCCGTAACCACCCTAGGGTTGCTCGTCGGCCCACGATCCGACCCAGGATTCGTCCAGCAGTTGCCGGGCCTCCATGTAGTCGTGGGTGAGGTCTCCCTCAAGCCATGCCTGGATCCACTGAGGGAAGGTCAGGTCAAGCTTGTGACGGTCGCCTTCTTCCCACCACCACATCTGCCCTTCGGGATGGCGACAGTCGAGCAGTGCCCACATCGCACATCCGAAGTCACAGAGGAACAGCACGCCTGGCGGTGGGGCGGGCGGATCTTCCGGGTCCGGCTCGGCGTTCAGACGGCCGAGATAGATGTTGACCATGCCCACCTCCTCATCGTGCAGGGGTGAGAAGCCGAGGAATGGACCGATGCCGCCGTCAGCGATCTCCAGGTAGAGGCGCCGGACCAGCGGCGGTAGCCGGAAACCGATTGCGCGCTCGGCGTCCTCAACCTCAACCAACGAAGCGGGTGCGGGTGCGGCCGGAGTGGATTCGCAATCATCAGTGGGCGGCCCGCCTTCACGCGGGCGCGGACGGCTTCGAACAGTTCGTCGTCAGTCACCGAGTGATCTTCGTACGTTCCAGGGTTGCCGGCCAGGACCTGGAGCGACCGGCCCCGCTTCGGTGTCGTCGGGAGCGCCAGGATTCACGATCACGACAGGATCCGCCGGACAGACCCAAACCGCAGATGGCGGGGATCGACCTCGACTCCGGTCTCCTCACGCAGCTCGCGGGCGGCGTCGCGTTCATGCAGTCATCGGAGGCCGTGGGGTTCGGGTTTCGCCCGCACGGCCTCCGTGATCCGCGCGCCGGCTGCTCATCTCGGGTGGGCGGAGAGGGTGTACGTCAGGTCGGTGTCCGGGACGACGACCAGGAGCGGACTGCCGCCCCTGAGATGCGCCTGCGCCTCACGCTGCCCCTTCCGGTCCGCGTACCACTCACGCAGCTCGGCCGGACGGTTCGGCGCACCACCGGCCGGCCGGGGCCGCCGCAGGTGCTGCGCCCACGCCGTCCCCTCCAGGTCCAGACGCGGACCGTCCTCGGGGTCATTGTCGAGCCGGTCCGCGATCCACAACGCCTGACCACCCAGCCACCGCACCGCCAACACCGGCGAGATCGTCTCGAACCTCCCCAGCACATACCGCGCCATCCGCCCGGAGTCCCCGAAGAACTCCACCGCCAACACCTCGCACCGGTAACCCCGCTGCCTCCCGGGCCTGTTCACACACCACCCCTGCTGCTCCGCAGATTCCGCAACGCGTTCTCCACACTCAACCGCTCCGCCGGAGTCAACGCCCGCACCCACCCCGGCTCCGCCTCCCACTCCACCCCACCACCCACCGGCCGCAACGACCAGTACGGCCCCACCACCCCACGAAACTCCCCCACCCGACCCCCACGCCCCTCATCCCGGAACAAGGCACCAGGGGGCGGAACTTCCGGCTCACCCGAAGTCCCCTCCGAGGGCCCCTGGCCGATCGGAACACCCGCGTTCTCACACACGTCAACTCCGCTCCGTAGTTGTCCCACTACCAAGAGGCTTCAGAGTGGCCTAGAGTCGGGCCGTCTTCAACGTTCCGGAATGGGAGGGCACGTTGGTCAACATCAAGCCGTTGAACCCGGAAGCAAGCCCGAGGGCGGCCTACGGAGCCCGGTTACGCAGTTCGCGCGAGTCGCGCGGCTGGACGCAGGATGAACTCGCCGGCCTGGGTGGCTACTCGGGCAGGCACGTCTCTGCCGTCGAAACTGGCCGCAAACCGCCAACGCTCCCGTTCTCGCGGAGCATGGATACTGTCTTCGGATTCACCAGTACCGCCGAATCGTTCGAACGCGCGTGGACAGAGCTGCGGAACGGCAGTCTGCTGGAGGGCTTCCCGGAGTACGTCGGCCAGGAGAACCGTGCGGCCGAAATCCGGATGTTCGACATCGGCGTGGTGCCGGGGCTGCTTCAGACGCCGGAGTACGCAACGGCCATCGAGGAAGGCCACGTTCGGCGGGGCACGATCACCCCAGACCAGGCCGCTGAGCGAGTCGAGGCGCTGTTGGACCGACAGGCGATCCTGGCTCGCCGCAATCCGCCGATCCTGATCGTGGTGCTGGATGAGAGCTGTATCCGTCGCGTGATCGGCAGCCCCGCTGCCATGGAGCGTCAGATGGCCCATCTGATCGAGTTCGCCGAGCGGCCGAACACCGTGATCCAGGTGGCCTCCTTCACCATGGGCGAGCGCCGTCCGTTCAACCGACTGGTGAACCTGCTGACCATGCCCGACCGCTCGGTGATGTCCTACGTGGAGTCCGAGACCAACGGGTACTTGGACAGGGAATTGACGTCTGTGCTGCCGTTGGTGAGGTACTACCATCAGCTTCAGGCCGAGTCGCTCTCCCAGGCGGCCTCCGTGGCCATGTTCGACGAGGCACGAAAGGGCACCCCGCGATGACCGATACCCCCTCTCCCCTCTGGACCAAGTCCTCGTACAGCGGTAGTGGCGGTTCCTGCGTCGAGTGGGCCCCGGCCCAGGTGCCCACCACCGGCATCGTCCCCGTACGCGACTCCAAGAACCCGGGTGGACCCGTGCTGCACGCCTCTTCCACCGCATTCGCGACCTTCGTCGCAGGTGTCAAGAGCGGAGACTTCGGAGCCGCCTGACCAACGGGCATCCCGCACCTCTCGTCCGCAAGGCCCCACCGTGCAGCCCACGGTGGGGCTTCGCGCTTTCCGGCCCCACCTGTTTACCCCCTCACCCCGAAGGGCACCTGGAACGCGGCATGGCTTTCGCGTTCCCCCGGGCAGTCACGAAAGGGTTCCCATGACGGTCAAAGCTCCCCGCTGGACCAAGTCCTCCTACAGCAACAACGGCGGCGACTGCGTCGAGGTCGCCACCAACCTCGCCGCCCCGCACGGCATCGTCCCCGTACGCGACTCCAAGAACCCGCACGGACCCGTACTCCGCACCACCCCCACCGCCTTCACCACCTTCGTCACAGGGGTCAAGAGCGGAGGCTTCGGCGGGGGCCCGGCCTAGGTACTGGCGGGCTCTCGGATTCAGCGGTCGCCACGATGCCCGGCAGATCAGCGTGATCGTTGCTCTCCGTGTTTTCTACCGGGCGGACGCAAGTGGCGCAGAGTGCCGCCATGACCTGCAACGGCAGTCGTTCGGGGGTGCTGGAGGCCATGCGGTGGACCTGAGAGGCGGACAGGCTGATGCGGGTTTTCGTGGTCGGGCTGACGGTGGGGTGCGGCAGAGTGGCCGTATGGGAAAAAGTCTTGGGACTGTGGTAATCACCGGTGCGGCCGGGCGAGTTGGGTCGGCGGTGCGGGTCGGCTTGCGCGGTGACGTCGAGCGCCTGGTGCTTGTCGACCGTGTTGGTCTCGCCGTGCAGGACGCGGTCGAGGAGGTGCGGCAGTTCGACCTGCGTGACGCCGAGGCGGTGACGGCGGCTTTGGCGGGCGCCGACGCGGTGGTGCATCTGGGCGGGGTCCCGGATGAGGCGCCCTTGCCGGACCTGCTGGACGGCAACGTTCTGGGGACGCACAACGTGCTGGAGGGGGCACGGCGGCAAGGGGTCGGGCGGGTGCTGCTCGCCAGCAGCAACCGTCTCACCGGCTTCTATCCGGCGTCGCAGACAGTGACTGCCGAGATGCCTCCACGACCGGATGGCCTCTATGGGGTGAGCAAGGTCGCGGTCGAGGCCCTGGGACGCCTGTATGCGGACAAGTTCGGCCTGTCCGTGGTGTGTCTGCGCATCGGAAGCTTCGAGGACGTACCAACCGAGCACCGTCACCTGGCGACGTGGCTGAGCCCCCGCGACTGCCTCGGTTTCATTCGTGCGGCCCTCCTCGCCCGCGACGTCCACTTCGAGACCGTCTATGCCGTTTCCGCCAATGCCCGCCGGTTCTGGGACATCGAAGCCGGAGCGGCCTTGGGATACGTGCCCATGGACGACGCGGAAGCGCATGCGCCGGGTCTCCCACCGGGCGGGGACGCGGCGAGCAGCCTGCAGGGCGGCGCCTATGCCGATGCGGAGTACACGCTTCGGCATGTGTGAAGTCGGTTGAACGCGGTGGCCGGGCAGGCCGGCCACCGGTTCCGATCGCCGTGGTCCTCCTCCGCCCCGAAGGGACGTCGGCCCGGTTCGGCTACACGCCGGTGGCGCCGTCGACGCGTTCGCGGACCAGGTCGGCGTGCCCGTTGTGGCGGGCGTACTCCTCGATCATGTGGACGTAGATCCAGCGGAGGCTGACCTCCTGCCCCATGAAGCGGCCCGTGTCGGTCAGCGGGCGCCCGGCGCAGTGCTCGCGGGCGCGGGCGATCTCCGCGTGCCAGGTGGTGAGGGCGGCGTCCAGGGTGGCGCCGGCGGCCACGTCGAAGCCGCCGTCGGGGCTGTTCGGGTCGGCCTGCGGGTCATGGATGGGCGGGGCCTGCTCGCCGGCGAAGACGCGGCGGAACCAGTTCCGTTCGACCTCCGCCATGTGCTGGACCAGGCCGGTCAGCGTGAAGCCGGACGGTGGTACGGAGGCCGTCGCGGCCTGTTCGTCGTCCAGTCCCTCGCACTTCATGGCCAGGGTGGTGCGGTGGAAGTCGAGCCAGCCTTCGAGCGTCGTGCGCTCGTCGGCGTTCAGGGGCGGCATGGGTCGGTCGATGGCGCTCATCGGTCGATTATCGCCAGCTCCCGAAGCCCGCCCGCGGGCAGGACCCGTACCCCCTGGAAAAGGTGTGACACTTCACCGGTCGATCGTCACATTCTTCTCCGAGCGCCCCCGGGAAGGCACGCCCCGGCCCGGGACCGGGCGGTCAGATGGGCCTCGATGCGGGCGATCGTCCGGGCGTTGTCCTCGAACAGGTGCGCCTGCATGCCCGTCGCCTCGGCGGCCTCGACGTTCGCCGCGACGTCGTCGATGAACAGGCAGTCCTCCGGCCGTACTTCCAGGGCGGCGCACGCGGCTTCGAAGGCGCGCGGGTCCGGCTTCCCGATCCCGAGCTCGTGCGAGTACACGATCCGTTCGACCAGTTCACCGAAGCGGTACGCCGTCTCCTCCCGCTCCCGCGCGCCGACAAAGCTGTTGCTCAGGATGCCCAGCCGGCACCGTCCGCGCAGCCCCCGTACGTAGGCGATGAGTTCCTCGTTGGGCGTCCCCAGGTACTCCGTCCACAAGTCGGCTATGAAGGCTTCGAGTTGGGAGGCGTCGAGCCCCAGGCGTACGGCCACCTGCTCGTGGACCTCGCGTTCACCGACGCGTCCGACGCTTCCGGCCCGCCACACCTCCCCCAGCCGCGCGTGCACCGTGCCGGGCGGCCACCCCAGCCGTTCCTCCCAGCGCTCCAGCCACCCCGTCTCCGGCGTGATCTCCAGTACGCCGCCGATGTCGAGAATGACGCAGGCCTCCGTCATGCGGCCTCCCCCTCCGTCCGTCGCGTCGACGAGCACGGCCGCTCGCCGACGCGATCCATGGAGCCACCCTCGGCCTTCCCCCAAGGGCAGGGTCAACGGGCGGGCCGCGACGTTCCGAGGAGGCGCCTCAGCCGCAGCAGCCCCCGGCTCCGGCGGCGGCCGCCGCCGGAGCGGGCGCGGGCGCCGTGGACGGCTTGGTGGCGCGGACGATCGCCGCGTGCATGCCGTCGGCCACCGCGTGGGTGGGCACGATCTCGATGTCCGTGAACCCGGCGGCCGCCAGACCGGACCGGTACTCGGCGAACGAGAGGGCCCCGGCGATGCAGCCCACGTAATCACCGCGCTCGGCCCGCTGGGCGGGGGTGAGGGCGTCGTCGGCGACGACGTCGGAGACGCCGACCCGGCCGCCCGGCCGCAGAACGCGGAAGATCTCGGCGAACACGGCCGGCTTGTCGGTGGACAGATTGATCACGCAGTTGGAGATGACGACGTCGATCGTGGCCGCCGGAAGCGGGACCGCCTCGATCGTGCCCTTGAGGAATTCGACGTTCCGCGCGCCCGCCTTCGCCGCGTTGGCGAGGGCCAGCGCCAGCATCTCCTCGGTCATGTCGAGCCCGTACGCCTTGCCGGTGGGGCCGACGCGGCGGGCGGACAGCAGGACGTCGATACCGCCGCCGGACCCGAGGTCCAGGACCCGCTCGCCCTCGCGGAGATCGGCGACGGCGGTGGGGTTGCCGCAGCCGAGGGAGGCGGCGACGGCCTCGGTGGGCAACGCGCCGCGCTCGTCGTCGGCGTACAGGACCGAACCGAAGTTCTCGTCGATCTCCACCGGCTCGGCGCCGCAACAGCCCGCGCCGACGCCCTCGGCGCCCCCGGCACCCTCGGTGACCTGGAGCGCGGAGGCCGCGTAACGGCGGCGGACGGTCTCACGCAGTTCGATGGGGTCGGTCATGGCCACTCCTCGGTTCGTCGCACGGGACACACCCACTGCATTGACGTTCATCGATGCAACCTTGCGCTCTGGATCGAAGTTCGTCAACATAGAAGAATGTCGAAACAAGAATGGGTCGTGCTCGGCCAGGACGAGGGAGCGGGCTCCGAGGGCTGCTGTCCGACGCTGCTGACCGCGCCCATGGACGAGGACCGGGCCACCGAGCTGGCGAAGGTGTTCAAGGCGCTCGGCGACCCGGTCCGGCTGCGACTGCTGTCGATGATCGCCTCACGGGCCGGCGGGGAGATCTGCGTCTGCGACCTGACCCCGGCCTTCGACCTGTCGCAGCCGACCGTCTCCCACCACCTGAAACTGCTGAAGCAGGCCAGGCTGATCGCCTCCGAGCGGCGGGGCACCTGGGTCTACTACCGGCTCGTCCCCGAGACCACCGACCGGCTCGCCGCCGTACTGGCCCGGCCGGACGAGACCGCGGCGGACGCCTCGTGACCGGGACGGAGACGGCATCGGCGTCGGTGCCCGTGTCGGGGCAGGTCGCGGGTCGGCTGTCGTTCGTCGACCGGTTCCTCGCGGTGTGGATCCTGGTGGCGATGGGGGCGGGGCTCGGGCTGGGGCGGCTGGTGCCGGGGCTGGGCGACGCGCTCGCGAAGGTGACCGTCACGGGCGTCTCGCTGCCGATCGCGCTCGGCCTGCTGGTGATGATGTACCCCGTGCTCGCGAAGGTCCGCTACGACCGGCTGGGCACCGTCACGCGCGACCGGCGCCTGCTGCTGCCCTCGCTGCTGCTGAACTGGATCGTCGGCCCGGCGCTGATGTTCGCGCTGGCCTGGCTCCTCCTGCCGGATCTGCCCGAGTACCGGACCGGGCTGATCGTCGTGGGCCTCGCCCGCTGCATCGCCATGGTCATCATCTGGAACGACCTGGCGTGCGGGGACCGGGAGGCCGCCGCCGTGCTGGTCGCGCTCAACAGCGTCTTCCAGGTCCTCGCCTTCGCCGGTCTCGGCTGGTTCTACCTGTCCGTCCTGCCGGGATGGCTCGGGCTGGAGCAGACCGTGCTGGACGTGTCGGTGTGGGAGATCGCCCGCTCCGTACTGATCTTCCTCGGCATCCCGCTGCTCGCCGGGTTCCTCACCCGCCGCCTGGGCGAACGCGCCCGGGGCCGTAGCTGGTACGAGTCGAAGCTGGTCCCCCGGATCGGGCCGTTCGCCCTGTACGGGCTGCTGTTCACCATCGTGGTGCTCTTCGCGCTCCAGGGCGACGCCATCACCTCCCGGCCGCTCGACGTGGCCCGGATCGCGCTGCCGCTGCTGGTGTACTTCGCGGTCATGTGGACGGGCTCCATGGCGCTGGGGCGCCTGGTCGGCCTGGACTACCCGCGCGCCACGACCCTCGCGTTCACCGCGGCGGGCAACAACTTCGAGCTGGCCATCGCGGTCGCCATCGCCACCTTCGGCGCCTCGTCGGGCCAGGCGCTCGCCGGAGTGGTCGGCCCGCTCATCGAAGTACCGGTCCTCATCGGGCTGGTCCATGTCGCACTCGCCGCCCGCCGGTACTTCCCGGCCGACACCCCCGAAGGAACCGTCCGTGCCTGAGACCCCCGCCACCGACCGGAAGCCCTCGGTGCTGTTCGTCTGCGTCCACAACGCGGGCCGTTCGCAGATGGCCGCGGCCTGGCTCAGCCACCTCGCCGGGGACCGGATCGAGGTCCGCTCCGCCGGCTCCGCACCGGCCGGGGCCGTCAACCCGGTCGCCGTCGCCGCCATGGCCGAGGCCGGGGTAGACATCTCCGCCGAAGTGCCCAAGGTCCTGACCACCGGCGCCGTCCGCGCCGCCGACGCCGTCGTCACGATGGGCTGCGGGGACACCTGCCCCGTCTTCCCGGGCAAGCGCTACCTGGACTGGGTGCTCGACGACCCGGCGGGCCAGGGCATCGACACCGTCCGCGCCGTCCGGGACCGGATCAAGGAGCTGGTGGAGGGGCTGATCGCCGAACTCGCCCCGGCCGGCGGCGGGGAACCGGCCGTCGGCGGGCAACCGGCCGTCGGCGCCGCCCAGGCCGAAGAATCGTCCTGAGGGCTGTCCCGCAATCCGTGGTGGACCAGCGTGCGGCCCCGGACGAAGGCCGCCCGGTCCATCGGGGCGGAGCTCGGGATCGGTCGCGGGGAGTAGGGCCCGCGCCCCATGTGCGCCACGGGGCCCGGCCTCTAGGGTCGGCGTTCATGGAGACGACCACCGGGAACGTCCGGCGCCGGACGGAAGAACGCAGGCGCGACACGCTGGAACGGCTCGGCGGTGAACGCGACATCTGGGTGTCGACGGCGCACCCCGAGCACGGGCCGCACCAGGTGCCCCTGTGGTTCCTGTGGGACGGGCAGGCCGTCTGGTTGTGCACCACCGCCGCCTCCGCGACCGCGCGGAACGTCCGGGCGGAGCCCCGCGTACGGCTGGCGCTCCAGGACACCATGGACGTGGTGCTCCTCCAGGGCGAGGCGGAGTGCTTCTCGGACCGGGAGGTGCCGGGGGAGGCGGCGGACGCGTACACCGCGAAGTTCGGCTGGGACCCGCGTACGGAGGAGGCCCCCCACCTGTACGTGCGCGTGGCGCCCCGGACCGTACGCGCCTGGCACGGCGTGCCCGAGCTGCGCGGCCGGGTCGTCATGCGCGACGGGGTGTGGGTGGAGTAGGGCGCTCCGCCCCCGGGGCGGCGGGGCTCCCCACTCACACGTCGGAGCGCCGGATCAGTCGTCGATGTCGACGCGGTCGAACTCCCACAGCTGGGTGGGCGATCCGCTGCGCCCGTCCAGCTTGACCTGCGGGACGTCGTCCCGGTCCAGCGTGGCGATCCGGTCGGCGCCGGGGAGCCCGATGGTGAACCTGCGGTTGCCCGCGGGCTCGATGGTCCACTCGCCGGGCTTCTTCGTGGCCGAGAGGAAGACCGCGTCCTCCCGCGGGACGAAGGCGTAATGGCCGAACTGGGCCGGGCCCGCGCTGATCGTGTACCGGTCGGGGGCGACCTCCTTCACCGTCCACCTCTCGACGAGCTGGCCGCCGAAGTACCGCAGCGGGACGTCGATCGGCGGATAGATCAGCGGAACGGGGCCGATGCCCAGGCCGGACCCCGGCTCGGAGGCCACGTTGTGGATCACGTAGACGCCCGGGACGGGGGCGGCCGGGGCCGGGGCGGCGGTGGGGGTCGCCGCATGGGTGGGCACGGTGGCGGTGAGGCTCAGGACGGCGAGCGCCGCGGCTGCCAGGATCTTCTTCATGCCGGAGGAACGAACGCCTCCGGCCCGGGTCACGCCCCGGTACGCGATCCGGGGGACGCGGAACGGGGCGCGGGGCGGCGCGTGCGCCGGGTCACTTCCGCCAGAACAGGTGGTGCGTCACCCCGCTCGGGCTGGGGACGATGTCCACGTGGAAGCGGTCGCGCAGCTCGTCCGGGGACTCCCAGAGCCGCGAACCGGCCCCGAGCTCCACCGGCGACACCGCCACGTGCAACGTGTCCACCAGGTCGGCTTCGAGGAACGCCCGGATGATGGTGGCCCCGCCGCCCAGGCGCACGTCCTTGCCCCGCGCCGCCTCCTTCGCCCGTTCGAGCACCGCGGCCGGGGTGTCGTCGACGAAGTGGAACGTGGTGTCGGAGAGCGTGAACGACGGGCGCGGGTGGTGCGTCATCACGAACACCGGGGTGTGGAACGGGGGCGTCTCGCCCCACCAGCCGAGCCAGTCGTGGTTCTGCCAAGGACCCACCTGGGGGCCGAACTTGCGGCGGCCCATGATCTCCGCGCCGATGTTGTGGTGGAAGTCCCGGGTGAGGTAGTCGTCGAGGCCCCGGCTGCCGCCGGGGTCGGTCCGGTTCGGCCAGCTCGCGGTGGCCCCGGCCCAGGAGACCAGGGCCCCGGGGTCGGCGTGCCCGAAGGGCGTCTCCAGGCTCTGGCCCTCCCCCGCCCCGAAACCGTCGCTCGATACGCAGAAGTTCTGGACCTTCAGCAGCTGTCCCATATCTCTCTTCCCATGTGTGGCCCGGTACGGCAGGTCTGCCGCACCGGTTCGGACTGTGGATCTTCCGTGCAGGTGAGGACTGTTCCGAGCCGGAGAACTCATCGGGTCCGGTGGTGCGGCCCGCGCCACCGGACCGATAACCGGAGCGGTCTCCTACGCTTATCGCCATGGCCAGCCCTTCCGCGTACGCCCTCGTCGCCACCGATCTGGACGGCACCCTGCTGCGCAGCGACGACACCGTGAGCCTCCGGACCCGGGCGGCGCTCGCGCTGGCCGCGCGCGCGGGTGCCCGGCATCTCGTGGTGACGGGGCGGCCGGTGCCCGCGATACGCGGACTCCTGGACGGGCTCGGCTACCGGGGGCCCGCCGTGTGCGGGCAGGGGGCCCAGCTGTACGACGCCGGGTCCGGGCGGCTGCTGCACGCACTCACCCTGGACCGGGAGGCGGCCGAGACGGCGCTCGCCAAGATCGAGGCCCAGGTGGGGCCGGTCTTCGCCGCCGTGGACCAGGAAGGGACCGAGGGGCGGACCCTGATCGAGCCGGGTTTCCGGATGCCCCATCCGAGGCTCCCGGCCCAACGGATCGAGAAGCGGGCCGAGTTGTGGTCCGCGCCCGTGCTGAAAGTGCTCGTGCGCCATCCGCAGCTCACCGACGACGCGCTGGCCGCGGCGGCCCGCGCGACCGTCGGCGGACTCGCCACCGTCACCCTCTCCGGCCCCGGCACGGTCGAACTCCAGCCGTACGGCGTCGACAAGGGCACCGGGCTGGCGCTGGCCGCCGCGTACCTCGGCGTGGACCCCGGGGCCTCGATCGCGTTCGGGGACATGCCCAACGACCTGCCCCTGTTCCGCACCGCCGGGCACGGTGTGGCCATGGCCGACGCCCATCCGGAACTGCGGGCCGCCGCGGACGAGGTGACCGGGTCGAACGACCGGGACGGGGTCGCGCAGGTGCTGGAGCGGCTGTACGGCTGACGGGCGGGCCCTGAGGCGTGTTCCGTCGGACCGCCGCCGACCGCCGGGCGACGGCGGTCGGCAGTGGCCCGACGACACCCCCGGGCGGCGGCACGGGAACGGGACCGACGGGGGCGCGGTCGGCGAAGGCGCGGACGACGGGGGCACGGGGCGCGCCCGTCAGAGCGTCATGACGCAGTAGAGCCGGTGCGGCTCGGGGTGGGCCCGTGCCGTCTCGGCCAGCTCCGCCAGGTCGTCCAGGAAGCCGGCCAGCTCCTCGGGCTCGGCGTCTCCCCCGAACTCCTCGATCCCCGACCAGGCCTCGGCCACCGCCGCGAAGCCGCCGGGTCTCGCCGCCGTGAGCGCGTCGCGCAGCTCGTCGGTGAGCGTGACCAGCCAGCGGGAGTCGTCCTCCGGGGAGCTGAGGAGCCGGTTGAAGCGCGGGAGCGACCTGACGTCCTCGTACGGCGTGCCGGTCAGCCCGCTCTCGGCCTGACCCAGCTGTACGTACGGCTCGATCCCCTTGACCGGGAGCAGCGGGTGGCCGGACTCCTCGATGCCGCGCTCGAAGGCGTCCAGCGCGGCCGCGTCGTCCGGCGCGCTGAAGTAGTCGTAGAAAATCCCCATGCCCGCATGCTGGCACGCGGGTCTGACAATCCGTCCGAACCGGTGGCACGGGCCCCGGTTCAGGGGGTGGGCGTCGCCCCGATCGAGCGGAGCACATGCGCGACCAGGGCGGCGATCTCCTTCTCGTCCTGCATCGGCCTGCGCAGCACATGGCGGAAGTACAGCGGCCCGATCAGCATCTCCACCGCCAGCCGCAGATCGGCGTCCGGCGGTATCTGGCCCTGTTCCTGGGCCCGCCGCAGCCGGTCGACCGCCTCTTCGAAGCGGGGGTCGAGCAGCTTGCCGCGTACCGTGCGGGTCAGTTCCTCGTCGTGGTGCATCTCGGAGAGGATTCCGGCGAACGCGGGGCCCAGCGGCGGGGTGGAGACCAGCCGTGAAGCACTCTCCAGCGTGGCCCGGAGATCGGCGACGACGTCCCCGGTGTCGTGGTACGTCATCGTGTCGACCAGGCCCTCGGCGAACGCTTCGAGGAGCACCGCGCTCTTCGACGGCCACCAGCGGTAGATCGTCTTCTTGCTGACACCGGCCCGGGCCGCGATGGCCTCGACGGTGACCCGGCCGTACCCCTTCTCCGTGCACAGTTCGAGGGCCGCCGTCAGCGTGGCCCTCCGTGATCGCTCGCTACGGCGCTCTGAAAACGGCGATGTGATCATTCGGTGAGCATAGGGGTGTTTGAACAGGGCCTTGTTGACAGCCTGTCGTCACAGGTCGAACAATATCGGGGCGGAAACGGAACGTGCCGTGTCGTGTCGTTCCGGTGACCCGCGCCGTTCGTGCCGTTCGTGCCGCGACGAGCCGATCGGGGGACGGCTCGCCCGGCCGACGGTGCGACGGGCAGGTGCCCCGACCCTCCACCGCCGTTCACGCGGTGATGTCCTTCGTCGTGAACCGGGCCCAGGCCACCGAGCCGAACACCGCCGCGTACAGCCCCTGGAGCCCGAGGTTCCTGACCACCTCGTCCCAGTAGACGGGGGCGCGCAGCAGGTCCGCGTACGACATCCAGTAGTGCGGGAAGAGGTAGGGGTGGACCGCGCTCAGCTGCGGGATGCCGTCGACGATCTGCACGGTGATCAGCAGGCCGACGGTGGCGGCCATGGCGGCGACGCCGCTGCCGGTGAGCGTCGAGACGAACAGGCCGACGGCGGCGAAGCCGATCAGCGAGGCCGCGACGACGACCGCGATCAGCCCGGCCCGCAGCAGGCCCTCGCCGAAGCCGATCCGGGTGCCCGAGATGGTGGTGACGTCGCCGGCCGGGAAGAGCAGCAGGCCCACGGCCAGGGCCGACACCGCCACGACCAGGGTCGCGAGCAGGCAGAACACCAGCACCGAGGCGTACTTCGTCAGCAGCAGCCGGGTCCGGCCGGCCGGGGCGACCAGCAGGTAGCGCAGCGTTCCGGCGGCGGCCTCGCCCGCGACCGCGTCGCCCGCGACGACCCCGACGGCCATCGGCAGGAAGATCGGGAGGGTCACGGCGAGGGCGGCGAAGACCAGGAAGAGCCCGTTGTTGGTGACCTGGGAGAGGAAGGCCGGTCCGGCCGCGTCGCCGCCCCCGTCCGGGCCGGGCGAGGAGCCGTGGCCGGTCTCGATCCGTACCGCGATGCCGATCAGCACGGGCACCGCGGCCAGCAGCCCGAGCAGGGCCAGGGTGCGCCAGCGGCGGAGGGTCAGGGACAGCTCGGAGCGGAGGAGGCCGAAGGTCCACAGCGGATTGCGGGACATCCGCCCGGCAACGGAGGCGGGGGCAGGGGCGGTTTCAGCCTGCGACATCGAAACCCTCTCCGGTGAGTGCGACGAAGGCGTCCTCCAGCGAGGCCCGTTCGATCCCGAAGGACCGCAGGCGTACGCCGGCGTGGACCAGGGCGGCGCTGAGGTCGGCGAGTTCGGTGCCGGGCGGCGGGGCCTCGGCGTCGACCCGGTCGCCGTCGACGGTGATCCCGGTGACGCCCAGCTCCCCCAGGACGCGGGCGGCGTCGCCCGGGTCGGGGGTGGTGACGGCCAGCCGGCCCCGGGCGCCCGCCGCCAGTTCGGCGACCGGGCCCTGGGTGAGGAGGCGGCCCCGGGCCATCACCGCCGCGTGCGTGCAGACCTGCTCGATCTCGTCGAGGAGGTGCGAGGAGAGGAAGACCGTGGTGCCGTCCGCCGCCAGCTCCCGGACCAGGGTGCGGATCTCCCGCATGCCCTGCGGGTCCAGGCCGTTGGTCGGTTCGTCGAGGACCAGCAGGCGGCGCGGCCGGAGCAGGGCGGCGGCGAGGCCGAGGCGCTGCTTCATGCCGAGCGAGTACGCCTTGGCCTTCTTGCCGGACGCGGCGGCGAGGCCGACCCGGTCCAGGGCCTCGGCCACCCGGGCCCGGCGGGTGCGGGGATCGGCGGTCGGGTCGGCGGAGTCGTACCGCAGGAGGTTGTCCCGGCCGCTGAGGAAGCCGTACGGGGCGGGGCCCTCGATCAACGTGCCGACCTGCGGGAGCACGGTGCGGGCGGCGTCCGGCACCGGCTGGCCGAGGAGCCGTGCGGTGCCGGAGGTCGGGGTGATCAGGCCCATCAGCATCCGGATGGTGGTGGTCTTGCCCGAGCCGTTGGGGCCGAGGAAGCCGAAGACGCTGCCGCCGGGGACCGTGAGGTCCAGGCCGTCGACGGCGAGCTGGCCGCCCCGGTACCGCTTGGTGAGGCCCCGGGTCTCGATCACGGGGCCGGGGGCGGCGGCCGTCGCGGGTTGTGTCATGCGTACTCCCCCAGGGGTCGGACGGGACCGCCCCGCCGTACGGAGCGTACGACGGGGCGGCCGGGCGGTGCGTGGTGCGTGGTGGGCACGCGGTGCGCGGGTACGGGCGCGCGCGGGGTGCGCCCGTACCGTCAGGAGGCGCCGTTCGCGACCTCGACCAGCTTCTCCTTGGTGACGGCGCCGACGTAGACCCGGCCGTCGTCGGTCATCAGGGTGTTGACGACGCGGGTCTTGAAGACGGTGCCCGAGCCGAACTTCCCGCTGACCTTGTCGCCCAGCGCGTCCAGGAACTGCCGGGCCTCGGCCGGGGCCTCCTCCGACGCCTTGCCGGGGAGTCCGGCGGCGCCCGGGACCTTGAACTCGGCGACGGCGCTCCAGCCCTCGCCGATGACCCGGGCCCCCTTCACGCCCTGGTCCCCCGCGCCGAGCTGCCCGGCGCCCGGGACCAGTCCCTCCAGGCCCTCCAGCCCCTTCGTGCCGTCGGACCGGCCGGCCTTCCCGCCGTCCTCGTCCTCCTGGGCCTCGGTCACCTCGGTGCCCTTGGCCGGGGTGAAGGTGAACAGGGAGGCGTCCGGCTTCGCGAAGTCGACCTTGGTGAACCCGGCGTCGACGATCGCCTTGCCGCCCGAGCTCGGCAGCAGGGTGAACTTGAGCGGTACGCCGTTCTCCGCGTCGACCGCGATGGTGGCCGAGCCGATCGTGGAGCCGCTCTGCTTCGGCTTGACCACCAGCCGGTACGCGTCGCGCCCGGCGACCTGCGCGGTGCCGTCGACCGTCACCGACGTGGTCGGCCCGGCGGCCTCCAGCACCTGCTCGGCCAGGGCCTTAGGGGTGGTGGGCACGCCCTCGGGCACGGACCGCTTCCCGGAGCGGTGCCCGGCGTCCTTCCCGGCCCCGTCCGCGGTGGCGTGGTAGGCCGTGTCGGACTTGCTGTCGTACGCCCAGACCTGGTCGCCGTTGCGGATCAGGCTGTACTCGGCGGCGTCGTCCAGGATGGACAGCCGCTGCTTGTCGGGGCCGTCGGCGGCCACCCGGAGCGTGTGCGTGCCCGACACCAGCTCCGTCATCCGGTCCTTCGGGTCGGCGCTCGCACCGCCCCGGCCGCCCGGCCCGCCCTCGCCGCCGGTGAAGGCGCCGGCCAGGCCGCCGAGCGACGGGATGCCGAGGTCCGTGCTGATCCGCATCGTGCCGGAGAGCCGCTGCGTGTCCGAGGCGGCGATCTTCTCGATGAGTTCCTGCGCGCCGATCTTCGGCAGTTCGGGGTCGCCGGAGCTCGCGAGCGCCGGGACGAGCCCGATCGTCGCGGCGGCCACCCCGGCCACCGCGACCGGGACGATGTAGCGCGCCGCCTTGCGGCGTCCGACGCTGCCGCCGGCCGTGGTTCCGGTCGTTGTGCTGTCGTTCGGTGCCATCTGTGCCCTACCTCCGTGGTCGGCGGCTTCCGTCCGGTTGCCCGTTCCGTGCCCACTCCGCGCCGCCATTCTCACCCGGTCCGGTCAGGAGTGGTTGTTCTCCATCTGACCAAATCGGCGGCCCCGGAACGTCAGCCCGCGGAAGCAACTCCGCCTACCTCTGCGGTATGACACCGCGCCCGGCCGTACCGCGAACCGCGTCGGGGATGTCCCTGACACCCCACCGGCCGCAGGGACCCCGCAAGAGGGTGACGGGGGCTCAGGGGCCCCGGCCGTGATCCCCCTGGGGGGTGTCTGATGAATGAGTGCGGGTGAAGGAGCGGGGTCCGGTGCGTGCGGTCGCAAGGCGCCGGGGCGTCTGCGTGGCGGAGCCACGTGGGCGGTTCGGCAACGCCGCGAGCGTGCGTGCCGGACCCCGCGACGCCGCAGGCATTTGTCAGACACCCCCTAGCCCGCGCGGTGGACCACCGCGTCGCACAGCTCGTACAGCGCGGCCTTCGCGTAGCCGTCGGGCAGCGGCGCCAGCGTGGCGCGCGCCTCCTCCGCGTACCGCACGGTGTCCCGCCTGGCCTGCTCCAGCGCCGGGTGGGCACGCAGCCTGCGCAGCGCCTCGGCGTGCCGGGCGTCGTCGGCGAGGTCGCCGTCGAGCAGCTCGACGAGCTCCACGTCCTCGGGCCTGCCCTCGGCCGCGGCGCGGGCCCGCAGATGGAGCACGGGCAGCGTCGGGATGCCCTCGCGGAGGTCGGTGCCCGGGGTCTTCCCGGACTCGTGGGAGTCGGAGGCGATGTCGAGCACGTCGTCGGCGAGCTGGAAGGCGACGCCGAGCCGCTCCCCGTACTGGGTCAGCACGTCGACCGCCGCATCGTCCGCACCGGCCGTCATCGCGCCGAAGCGGCAGGCCACCGCGATCAGCGAGCCGGTCTTGCCGCGCAGCACCTCCAGGTAGTGCTCCACCGGGTCGGCGCCCTCGGCCGGGCCGGCGGTCTCCAGGATCTGGCCGGTGACCAGCCGCTCGAACGCCTCCGCCTGGACGCGCACGGCCTCCGGGCCGAGGTCGGCCAGTATGTGCGAGGCCCGGGAGAAGAGGAAGTCGCCGGTCAGCACGGCCACCGAGTTGCCCCAGCGGGTGTTGGCGCTGGGCACGCCGCGGCGCACGTCCGCCTCGTCCATCACGTCGTCGTGGTACAGCGTCGCGAGGTGCGTCAGCTCGACGACCACGGCGGCGGGCACCACGCCCGGCGCGTCCGGGTCGCCGAACTGGGCGGCCAGTATCCCGAGCAGCGGCCGGAAGCGCTTGCCCCCGGCGCGGACGAGATGCTGCGCGGCCTCCGTGATGAAGGGCACGCTGCTCTTGGTGGCATCGAGCAGCCCGGACTCGACAGCGGCCAATCCGGCCTGGACACCGGCCTCAAGCGCCTGGTCCCGCACGCTCAGCCCGAACGGCCCGACGACGGTCACGAGGGGTTCTCCTGTCTGCTGACGATCACACGGAATGTCGATGTGTCGCTGCCATCACTCAAGTCAGCGTATCCGGTCCCCTTTGGATCACCGTGGGCGCCTTCCCGCCACCGCCGGTATGTTCGGGATCAGCTCATACGATCAGGAGTTCTCCCTTTGTCCCCCACGGCATCCGACACTCAGCCGACCAGACCGCCCCGCACGGACGACCATGCCTTTTTCGGCCAGCCACGGGGTCTGATGACCCTGTCGGGCCTGGAGGTCTGGGAGCGGTTCTCGTTCCTGGGCATGCAGGCGATTCTGGTCCTCTACTTCGCCGACACGGTGTCCCGCGGCGGCATGGGCATGTCGCCCGGCACCGCGGCCTCGGTCTCGGCCGCCTACGGCACGCTGGTCTACCTGGTGTCCGTGGCGGGCGGCTGGCTGGCCGACCGGATGCTCGGCTCGTACCGCGCGGTGCTGTACGGAGGCATCCTCATCGCCTGCGGGCACTACGCCATGGCGGTGCCCACCGACGCGATGACCTGGACCGGCCTCGGGCTGATCAGCGCGGGAACGGGCCTGCTCAAGCCCAATGTGGCCACCATGGTCGGCAAGCTCTACCGCACCGACGACGAGCGCCGGGACGCCGGGTTCGCGCTCTACTACATGGGCATCAACATCGGCGCGTTCCTCGGCCCGCTGGTCACCGGCTGGCTCGGCGACCACGCGAGCTGGCACTGGGGCTTCTCGGCCGCCGCCTTCGGCATGACCCTCGGCCTGATCCAGTACGTGCTGGGCCGCCGTCACCTGGCCGGGCGAAAGCACACGGCCGAATTCGCCCTTGCCCCGGAGGCGATGCGGCGGGCCGTACGGCTCATCGCGGCGGGGGCCGTGGCCGTCGCCGTCCTCGCCACCGTCCTGGCCCTGGCGGGGTGGCTCACCATGGGCCGCCTCGTCGACCTGCTCACCCTGATCTCGGTGATCGCGCCGGTGGTGTACTTCGCGGTGATGTTCCGCAGCCCCCGGGTCACGGCCGAGGAGCGCGGCAGGCTGCGCCCGTACGTGGTGCTCTTCCTGGCCTCGGTGGTCTTCAACTTCATCCTGTTCCAGGCGTACTCGACGATGATGCTGCTCGCGTCGACCAACGCCCGCACCGAGATCCTCGGCTTCCACTTCCCGGCGAGCTGGTACGCCTCCGCGCTCGGCGCCTTCGAGGTGGCGCTCGCCCCGGTGGTCGCCGCCGTCTGGGCGCGGATGGGGCCGCGCCAGCCGCACGCCTCCAACAAGATCGCGATCGGGGTGATCCTCGGCGGGCTGTCGTTCCTGCTGATGGTCCTGCCCACCTCGGGCCACACCGGCGACACGTACAAGATGGCCGCCTGGTGGATCGTCGGCTCCTACCTGCTGCTCGGCCTCGGCGACATCCTGCTGGAGACCTCCGGCATGTCCGCGACCACCAAGCTCGCCCCCAAGGCGTTCACCAGCCAGACGATGGCGCTCTGGTTCCTCTCGCTGGCCCTCGCCAACGGCATCCAGGCCCAGGTCGTGAAGGTGTACGGCGAGGTCTCCAACCCCGTCTACTTCGGCGTCAACGGCGCGATCGCGGTGGTGGGCGGCCTGGCCGTCGTCGCCGCCGCCCCCTGGCTCAGGCGCACCATGCACCCCGTCCACTGAGGTACCACCATGCACATCCGCACCACGTTCCCCTACGAGACCGTCCGTGAGGACGTCCGCATCCCGCTGCCGGACGGCACCCTGCTGTACGCCCGGGTCTGGCGCCCGGTCACCGAGGAGCCGGTGCCCGCGCTCCTGGAGTACCTGCCGTACCGGCTGACCGACTGGACGGCGCCGCGCGACTGGCAGCGCCACCCCTGGTACGCGGGCCACGGCTACGCCTCCGTCCGCGTCGACGTGCGCGGCCACGGCAACAGCGAGGGGATGCCGGGCGACGAGTACGACGCGACGGAGCTGGCGGACGGCGTGGCCGTCGTCCACTGGCTGGCCGAGCAGGAGTGGTGCTCGGGCCGGGTCGGCATGTTCGGCATCTCCTGGGGCGGCTTCAACTCGCTCCAGATCGCCGCGCTGGCCCCCGAGCCGCTGAAGGCGGTCGTCACCGTCTGCTCCACCGACGACCGCTACGACAACGACGTCCACTACATGGGCGGCTCGGTCCTCGGCGTCGACATGCACGCCTGGGCGGCCACCATGCTGGCCTTCGTCTCCCGCCCGCCGGACCCGGCGCACGTCGGCGCGGGCTGGAAGGACATGTGGCTGGAGCGGCTGGAGAAGGTCGAGCCGTTCATCCACACCTGGCTGGCCCACCAGACCCGCGACGCGTACTGGAAGCACGGCAGCGTCTGCGAGGACTACTCCGCGATCCGGGCGAAGGTCCTCGCGGTGGGCGGCTGGCACGACCCGTACCGCGACACCGTGCTCCGGCTCGTCGAGCACCTTCCGCCGGACCGGGTGCGCGGGCTGATCGGGCCCTGGTCGCACCAGTACCCGGACCGGGGGCTGCCGCCGGGGCCGTCGATCGGCTTCCTCCAGGAGACGCTGCGCTGGTGGGACCAGCACCTGAAGGACGAGGACACCGGCGTGATGGCCGAGCCGCTGCTGCGGTCCTGGATCAGCGCCTCGCACCGCCCCGCCACGGTCTACGAGACGCTGCCGGGGCGCTGGGTCGGGGACGACGCCTGGCCGTCCCCGAACGTCTCCCCCGTCGCGTACGCGCTGGGCGGCGGCCCGCAGACCGTCGACTCGCCGCAGCGCACCGGGCTGGACGCCGGACGCTTCTTCCCGTTCGGCAACGACGCCGACCTGCCGCCCGACCAGCGCGACGAGGACGCCAAGTCGGTCTGCTTCGAGTTCCCCGTCGAGGGCGCCCCGATCGAGATCCTCGGCCGCCCCCGGGTGACGCTGCGCATCCGGATGGACGTACCGCGCGGCCAGGCGATCGCCCGGCTCTGCGACGTGGCGCCGGACGGCTCCTCCACCCTGGTCACCCGGGGCGCGCTGAACCTGTCCGCCCGGCACGGCCGCGACCGGGTGGTGGAGTGGCCGCCCGGCGCCACCGAGGACGTCACCTTCGAGCTGAACGGGATCGGGCACACCTTCCCGCCCGGCCACCGCATCCGGCTCGCCGTCTCCTCCGCGTACTGGCCGTGGATCTGGCCGCAGGCCGGCTCGGTGGGCTTCACCCTCGACGCCGACGGCAGCCGGGTCGAGCTGCCGGTGCGCCGCGCCGCCGGGGAGCCGGAGATCCGGTTCGGGGAGCCGGAGCAGTCGGAGCCGCTGGGCGTGGTGTACCCGGCGACCCTCGACGAGCAGCGCCCGGAGCGGCTGGTGGTCCGGGACGTCGCCAAGGGCGAGTGGCGGCTGGAGGTCGACCCCCGCTACGGCGGCACCCGGGTCTACCCGGACGGCCTGGAGTTCACCGAGGACGCGCTGGAGACGTACACGATCCAGGAGGACGACCCGCTCTCCGCCCGCACCCGCTCCGACTGGACGATCCGGCTGCACCGGCCCGAACTGGCCTGGGACGTACGGATCGAGACCCGCTCGGAGATCACCGCGGACGCCGCCGACTTCGTCACCTCCGACGAGGTCGTCTGCACGGAGGGCGGCGAGGTCGTCTTCCACCGCACCTGGGAGCGGCGCGTCCCGCGCACGGCGGGGTGAGCCGGGCCGGTGCCCGGACACCGTGGAACTTTCCGGGCATCGGCCCCAGTTGGGACACTCCCGCGACGGGGCGGCGCCGACGTAACGTGTCCCCCAAGCGACCTGGAAAGCGAGGCAGCAACACATGCCCGAGCAGAGCAGCCCGCTCGATCTGGCCGAGGGCGACCCCTTCGGCCCGCACAACCTTCCCTACGGTGTGTTCTCCACCCCCGACCACCCCGAGGACCGCCGGGTCGGCGTCCGCATCGGCGACCACGTCCTGGACGCCGGGGCCGCGGCCCACGCGCTCGGCTCGCCCTACGCGCGCCTCCTCGCGCAGCCCGACCTGACCGCCCTGCTGGCGGCGGGCCGCACCGCCTGGCGGGACGTCCGGCGGGCCCTCACCGCCTGGGTCACCGTCCCGGCGCACCGCGCGGACATCGAGCCGCTGCTCCACCCGCTGGACGCCGTGACGCTCCACCTGCCGTACCGGGTGGGCGACTACGTCGACTTCTACGCGAGCGAGAACCACGCCACCAACGTCGGGAAGATCTTCCGCCCGAACGCCGAGGCGCTGACGCCGAACTGGAAGCACCTGCCGATCGGCTACCACGGCCGTTCCGGCACCGTCGTCGTCTCGGGCACGGACGTGGTCCGCCCGTCCGGCCAGCGCAAGGCCCCGGCCGACCCGGCCCCGGTCTTCGGCCCCTCCGTCAAGCTGGACATCGAGGCCGAGGTCGGCTTCGTCGTCGGCGTCGGCTCCGCGCAGGGCACCCCGGTCCCGCTGGGCTCCTTCCGGGACCACGTCTTCGGGCTCTGCCTGCTCAACGACTGGTCGGCGCGGGACATCCAGGCGTGGGAGTACGTCCCGCTCGGCCCGTTCCTCGGCAAGTCCTTCGCCACCTCCGTGTCGGCCTGGGTGACCCCGCTGGAGGCCCTGGAGGCGGCCCGGATCGCACCCCCGGCCCGCGACCTCCCGCTCCTGCCCTACCTGGAGGACGCCGACGCGGACGAGCCCGGCGGCCTCGACCTGCGGATCTCCGTCGCGATCAACGGCGAGACGGTCGCGGAGCCGCCGTTCTCCACGATGTACTGGACGGCCGCCCAGATGCTGGCCCAGATGACGGTGAACGGCGCCTCGCTGCGCACCGGCGACCTGTACGGCTCCGGCACGGTCAGCGGCGCCGAGCCCGGACAGCGCGGCTCCCTGCTGGAGCTGACCTGGAACGGCACCGAGCCGCTGGAGCTCACGAACGGCAAGCGCACCTTCCTGGAGGACGGCGACACGGTGACGCTGACCGCCTGGGCGCCGGGGCCGGACTCCACCCGGATCGGCATCGGCGAGGTCACGGGCCGAATCGTCCCCGCGTCATGACCCAGCCCGCTCCGGAGCTCACGCTCCCCGAGGAACTGCTGCTGCTCGCCCTCCACCCGCTGCGCGGCCGGCCGCTGTGCCGCGCCCGGTCCCTGGAGTACGGGACGGCCGGCGCGGCCCTGCGGGAGCTGGAGCTCCAGGGGCGGATCACCGAGGAGCGCGGCCGGGTCGGGGTGACCGGTCTGCCCGCTCCCGGGGACCCCTTCCTCGGGCAGGTGCTGGACAGCCTGGCGACCCCGCGGGCGCACGGACTCGGCGCACGGGGCTGGGTGCGCCAGGCCGGGCAGTACACCGGGGAGCTCTGCCTGGAGCATCTGGTGCGCCGCTCGGTGCTGCGCCGGGAGACCGGCCGCCTGCTGGGCCTGCTGCCGTTCCACCGCCACCTGGCCGAGGACCCGGGCCTGCCGCTCGCGGTCCGGGACCGCTTCGCCGCCGCGCAGGCCGCGGGCTTCCCGGAACCGCGCGGCCGGGCGCTGGCCGCCCTGGTCGCGGCGGTCGGCCTGGCGTCCGAGGTGGGGCGGGGCGGGCTGCGGGCCGGCTGGACGCTGCACGGCCTGATCGACGACGACTGGGCCGCCAGCGCCGTCCACCACAACGTCCGCCGGGACCGGTCGTCCCCCCGCGTCCCGTCCTTCGCCTCGAACAACACCTCCAGCGACGACTGACGGACCCGGCTCCCCTGGAAAACCCCTGGTCAGCCCCGCACCAGGCGTTCACACGTCCGGGGGAGCCGTGTCCCGTTCCCGGCGGATACGCCGAAAAGCCCCGTGAGACTCCACGCCATGGGAGCACCGATGAGCGTCGGCCCCGAGGCCGACGAGCCGCGGTGGGCGGTTCCGCCCGTGGGCGGCTGGACCGCCGATGACCTGGACACACTCCCGAATCTGCCTCCGCACACGGAGCTGATCGACGGTAGTCTCGCGTTCCGGCCTCCGCAGACCGTCTTCCACATGCGAGCGGTCGACCTGTTCAGCTTCCGGCTGCAGGCGCTGGCGCCCTACGCGTACGAAGTCGTGCGCGAGTTCACCATCGACATCGACCGGCTACAACCGGCCCGAGCCCGATGTGGTCGTCGTGGACGGCGAGATCGTCCAGGGCCTGGGCCGGACCCGCTTCCCCGCGGACAGCGTGCTCCTGGCGGGTGGAGAACCACGACGACCGGGCCGTGGTCCACGTCTTCGAGCTGGAGCCGTCGACCGGGGCCTACACCCCCACCGGAATCTTCCACGACCGGATGAAGGTCTCCGCCCCCTTCCCCGTCGATCTCGACCTCACGGAGATCACCTCGCGGCGCCGGGCGGCGGAGCGGTGACGCACCACCCGCCGCCCGGCCCGCTTCCTCACTCGTACTCGGGCGGCTCCTCGTCCCAGCCGAACTCCGCGTCGTCGTAGGGCGCCTGGGCCTGGGCACGGGGCGCCGGGGCCGGGGCGGGTTCCTGGGCCGCCGGGGGCGCCTCGGGCGTCCGGGGCTCGGGGGTCTCCTGGGGCTCCGGGGCTGCCGGCGCCGCCGGGGACTCCTGGGGCGCCGCCCCACCGAACTCCGCCAGGACCTCCAGCACGCCCTCCCCGTACGTCGCCAGCTTCTTCTCGCCCAGGCCGCTGATGCCGCCCAGCGCGGCGACCGAGTCCGGCCGGGCCGCGGCGATCTCGCGCAGGGTCGCGTCGTGGAAGATGACGTACGCCGGGACGCCCTGCTCCTTCGCCCGGACCGCGCGCCAGGCCCGCAACGCCTCGAAGACCGGAACGGCCTCCGGGAACAGCTCGGCGGCGGCCGCCGCCTGCGACTTCGTCCTGCGCTCGGCCTTGGTGGACCGGGACGCGGGCTTCGGCGCCTCCTTGCGCAGCAGGACCTCGCGCTGCCGCCCGAGGACCGAGCCGCTCTCCTCGGTCAGCACCAGCGTCCCGTACTCGCCCTCGACGGCGAGCAGCCCTTGCGCGAGCAACTGCCGTACGGTGCCGCGCCATTCGGCCTCGCCCAGCTCGTCGCCGATGCCGAAGACGGAGAGCTGGTCGTGGTCGAACTGAATGACCTTCGCGGTGCGGCGGCCGAGCAGGATGTCGATGATCTGGCCCGCGCCGAACTTCTGCCCGCGCTCCCGCTTCAGCCGCACCACCGTCGACAGCAGCTTCTGCGCGGCCACCGTGCCGTCCCAGCTCTCCGGCGGGGTCAGGCAGGTGTCGCAGTTGCCGCAGTCCGTCGTGGTGGGCACCTGGCCGAAGTACGTCAGCAGCTGCGCCCGGCGGCAGCGGACCGTCTCGCACAGGGCCAGCATCGCGTCGAGGTGGGAGGCGGCACGGCGGCGGAACGCCTCGTCGCCCTCGCCGCCCTGGATGAGCTTGCGCTGCTGGACCACGTCCTGGAGGCCGTACGCCATCCAGGCCGTGGACGGCTGCCCGTCGCGGCCGGCGCGGCCGGTCTCCTGGTAGTAGCCCTCGACCGACTTCGGCAGGTCGAGGTGGGCGACGAACCGTACGTCCGGCTTGTCGATGCCCATGCCGAAGGCGATCGTCGCGACGACGACCAGGCCCTCCTCGCGCAGGAACCGGGACTGGTGGGCGGCACGGGTCCCCGCGTCGAGACCCGCGTGGTACGGGACGGCCTCGACGCCGTTGCGGGAGAGGTACTCGGCGGTCTTCTCCGTCGAATTGCGCGAGAGGCAGTACACGATGCCCGCGTCCCCGGCGTGCTCCTCCTTGAGGAAGGTGAGCAGCTGCTTCTTCGGGTCGGCCTTGGCCACGATCCGGTACTGGATGTTGGGCCGGTCGAAGCTGGCGACGAAGTGCTTGGCGTCGGGCATGCCGAGGCGCCGGGTGATCTCCTGGTGCGTGGCGTCGGTGGCCGTCGCGGTCAGCGCGATGCGCGGTACGTCGGGCCAGCGCTCGCCGAGGACCGAGAGGGCCAGGTAGTCGGGGCGGAAGTCGTGGCCCCACTGGGCGACGCAGTGCGCCTCGTCGACCGCGAAGACGGAGACCTCGCCGCGCGAGAGCAGGTCGAGCGTGGAGTCGAGCCGGAGCCGCTCCGGGGCCAGGTAGAGCAGGTCCAGCTCACCGGCGAGGAACTGCGCCTCCATCGAGCGGCGCTCGTCGAAGTCCTGCGTCGAGTTGACGAACCCGGCGCGCACGCCGAGCGCCCGCAACGCGTCGACCTGGTCCTGCATGAGGGCGATCAGCGGGGAGACCACCACACCCGTACCGGATCTGACCAGGGCCGGGATCTGGTAGCAGAGGGACTTGCCGCCGCCCGTGGGCATGAGCACGACGGCGTCGCCGCCGGCCACCACATGGTCGACGATCGCTTCCTGCTCACCGCGGAACGCCTCGTAGCCGAACACCTTGTGCAGCGTCCGCCGTGCGTCGCTCTCGGTCACATCCATCGTTCCGCCCGCGCCCATCGCTCTGCCCTGCTCCGTGTTGCCGTCTCCCTGCCACGATAGGCGCCGCTTACGACAGCGCCGGACGGGCTTGACTCGGCAAGGCCCGTCCGGCGCTGTTCCGTGGTGTGCGCGGTGCGCTACCGCACGAAGATCCCCGCCTGGCTCGCCAGGTCCAGGAAGTACTGCGGGGCCAGGCCCAGCACCAGCGTGACCGCGACGCCCACCCCGATCGTCGTCATCGTCAGCGGCGACGGGACGGCGACCGTGGGGCCGTCCGCCTTCGGCTCGCTGAAGAACATCAGCACGATGACCCGGATGTAGAAGAACGCGGCGATCGCCGAGGAGATCACACCGACCACGACCAGTCCGCCCGCGCCGCCGTCCGCCGCCGCCTTGAACACGGCGAACTTCCCGGAGAAGCCGGAGGTGAGCGGGATACCGGCGAAGGCCAGCAGGAACACCGCGAAGACCGCCGCGACCAGCGGCGAGCGGCGGCCGAGCCCGGCCCACTTCGACAGGTGCGTGGCCTCGCCGCCCGCGTCGCGCACCAGGGTGACGACGGCGAAGGCGCCGACCGTCACGAAGGAGTACGCGCCGAGGTAGAAGAGGACCGACGAGATGCCGTCCGGGGTCGTCGCGATCACACCGGCGAGGATGAACCCGGCGTGCGCGATCGAGGAGTAGGCCAGCAGCCGCTTGATGTCGGTCTGGGTGATCGCGACGATCGCCCCGCCCAGCATCGTGACGATCGCGACGGCCCACATCACCGGGCGCCAGTCCCAGGCGAGGCCCGGCAGCACCACGTACAGCAGCCGCAGCAGCGCGCCGAACGCGGCGACCTTGGTGGCCGCGGCCATGAAGCCGGTGACCGGGGTCGGGGCGCCCTGGTAGACGTCCGGGGTCCACATGTGGAACGGCACGGCGCCGACCTTGAAGAGCAGGCCGGTGAGGATCATCGCGCCGCCGATCAGCAGCAGCGCGTCGTTGCCCATGGTGGCGGCGAGCGCCGGGTCGATCTGGGTGACCGAGCCGTCGACGACCTGGGCGATCCGGGCGTACGAGACGGAGCCCGCGTACCCGTAGAGCAGGGCGATCCCGAAGAGCAGGAACGCCGAGGAGAACGCGCCGAGCAGGAAGTACTTCACCGCGGCCTCCTGCGACATCAGCCGCTTGCGGCGGGCGACGGCGCAGAGCAGGTAGAGCGGGAGGGAGAAGACCTCCAGGGCCACGAAGAGCGTCAGCAGGTCGTTGGCGGCCGGGAAGACCAGCATCCCGGCCACCGAGAACAGCACCAGCGGGAAGACCTCGGTGGTGGTGAACCCGGCCTTGACCGCGGCCTTCTCGCTGTCGCTGCCGGGGACCGAGGCGGCCTGGGCGGCGAAGGAGTCGACGTGGTTGCCGTGCGCGGCGGGGTCGAGCCTGCGCTCGGCGAAGGTGAAGACGGCGACCAGCGAGGTCAGCAGGATGGTGCCCTGCAGGAAGAGCGTCGGCCCGTCGATCGCGATGGCGCCCATCGCGGCGATGTGCGCCTTCGTCGTCGCGTAGCCACTGGCCGCCAGGCCGACCACCGCGGCGAACGCGGCGGCCAGCGCGACGACCGTGAGGAAGACCTGCGTGTAGTAGCGGGCCCGGCGCGGCACGAACGCCTCGACGAGCACGCCCACCACGGCGACACCGATCACGATGAGGACCGGCATGAGCTGGGTGTACTCGATGACCGGCGCCTTGAACCTCTCGACGGGGGCGGCCGCCGTCACCCCGCCCGCCGTCGTCCACAGACCGTGGACAGCTGTTGCGCTCACTTGGCGGCCTCCACCTCAGGCTGGGGGTCCTTCTTCTGGACGTCCGACATGGTGTGCTGCACCGCCGGGTTGACGATCTCGGTCAGCGGTTTCGGATAGACACCCAGGAAGAGCAGCAGCGCGATCAGCGGGACGACCACCGCCAGCTCCCGGACCTTGAGGTCCGCCATGCCCTGGACCTCGGCCTTCACCGGGCCCGTCATCGTCCGCTGGTAGAGGACGAGCACGTAGAGCGCGGCGAGCACGATGCCGGTGGTGGCGACGATGCCCGCCGCCGGGTAGGCGCTGAACGCGCCGACCAGGACCAGGAACTCGCTGACGAACGGGGCGAGTCCGGGCAGCGACAGGGTCGCCAGACCGCCGATCAGGAAGGTGCCGGCCAGGATCGGCGCCACCTTCTGGACCCCGCCGTAGTCGGCGATGAGCCGGGAGCCGCGCCGGGTGATCAGGAAGCCCGCCACCAGCATCAGCGCGGCGGTCGAGATCCCGTGGTTGACCATGTAGAGCGTGGCGCCGGACTGGCCCTGGCTGGTCATCGCGAAGATGCCCAGGATGATGAAGCCGAAGTGCGAGATCGACGCGTAGGCGATCAGGCGCTTGATGTCGCGCTGGCCGACGGCGAGCAGCGCCCCGTAGACGATGCTGATCAGCGCCAGGACGACGATCACCGGCGTCGCCCACTTGCTGGCCTCCGGGAAGAGCTGGAGGCAGAAGCGGAGCATCGCGAAGGTGCCGACCTTGTCGACGACCGCGGTGATCAGGACGGCGACCGGGGAGGTCGCCTCGCCCATCGCGTTGGGCAGCCAGGTGTGCAGCGGCCACAGCGGCGCCTTCACCGCGAAGGCGAAGAAGAACCCGAGGAAGAGCCAGCGCTCGGTGCCGGTCGCCATGGAGAGCGAGCCGTTGGCGCGGGCCTCGGCGATCTCGGAGAGCGAGAACGTCCCCGCGACGACGTAGAGGCCGATCACGGCGGCCAGCATGATGAGCCCGCCGGCCAGGTTGTAGAGGAGGAACTTGACCGCGGCGTACGAGCGCTGCGCCGCCGCGTTCTCGTCGCTCCCGGAGTGCGCCCGGTCCCCGAAGCCACCGATGAGGAAGTACATCGGGATGAGCATGGCCTCGAAGAGGATGTAGAAGAGGAAGACGTCGGTGGCCTCGAAGGAGAGGATCACCATCGCCTCGACCATCAGGATCAGGGCGAAGAAGCCCTGGGTCGGGCGCCAGCGGGACGACTTCGTCTCCAGGGGGTCGGCGTCGTGCCAGCCGGCCAGGATGACGAAGGGGATCAGCAGGGCGGTGAGCGCCATGAGCGCGATGCCGATGCCGTCGACGCCCAGTTCGTAGCGGACGCCGAAGTCCTTGATCCAGGCGTGTGATTCGGTGAGCTGATAGCGCTCGCCGCCGGGCTCGAAGCGGGCGAGCGCGAGGCCCGCCAGGACGAGCGTGGCCAGGGCGAAGACCAGCGCCGTCCATTTGGCGGCGGTGCGCTTCGCGGCCGGGACGGCGGCGGTGGCGACCGCCCCGATCGCCGGGAGCGCCGCGGTCGCTGTCAGGAGGGGAAAGGACATGTGATCAGACCGCCCTCATCAGCAGGGTCACGGCGATGAGGACCGCCGTACCGCCGAACATCGAGACCGCGTAGGAGCGGGCGTAGCCGTTCTGCAGCTTGCGCAGCCGGCCGGAGAGGCCGCCCATCGAGGCCGCCGTGCCGTTGACGACGCCGTCGACCAGGGTGTGGTCGACGTAGACCAGGGAGCGGGTGAGGTGCTCGCCGCCGCGGACCAGGACCACGTGGTTGAAGTCGTCCTGGAGGAGGTCGCGGCGGGCGGCCCGGGTGAGCAGCGAGCCGCGCGGGGCGGTGACCGGCACGGGCTTGCGTCCGTACATCGCCCAGGCGAGGGCGACGCCGACGACGAGGACCACCATGGTGGCGGCGGTGACCGTCGTGGCGCTGATGGGCGCGTGTCCGTGGCTGTGCTGGGTGACCGGCTCCAGCCAGTTCAGGAAGCGGTCGCCGATGGAGAACAGCCCGCCGGCGAAGACCGAGCCGAAGGCGAGGACGATCATGGGGATGGTCATCGACTTCGGGGACTCGTGCGGGTGCGGCTCGTTGCCGTCCGCGTCGGGCTGCCAGCGCTTCTCGCCGAAGAACGTCATCAGCATCACGCGCGTCATGTAGAACGCGGTGATCGCGGCGCCCAGCAGGGCCACCGAGCCGAGGATCCAGCCCTCGGTGCCGCCCTTGGCGAACGCCGCCTCGATGATCTTGTCCTTGGAGAAGAAGCCGGACAGGCCGGGGAAGCCGATGATCGCCAGATAGCCGAGGCCGAAGGTGATGAAGGTGACCGGCATGTACTTCCGCAGGCCGCCGAACTTCCGCATGTCGACCTCGTCGTTCATGCCGTGCATGACCGAGCCGGCGCCGAGGAAGAGCCCGGCCTTGAAGAAGCCGTGCGTCACCAGGTGCATGATGGCGAAGACGTAGCCGATCGGGCCGAGCCCGGCGGCCAGGATCATGTAGCCGATCTGCGACATCGTCGAGCCGGCGAGGGCCTTCTTGATGTCGTCCTTCGCGCAACCGACGATCGCCCCGAAGAGCAGGGTGACCGCGCCGACGACCACGACGACCAGCTGGGCGTCCGGCGCCCCGTTGAAGATCGCGCCGGAACGGACGATCAGGTAGACGCCCGCGGTGACCATGGTCGCGGCGTGGATGAGGGCCGAGACCGGGGTCGGGCCCTCCATCGCGTCACCGAGCCAGGACTGGAGCGGCACCTGGGCCGACTTGCCGCAGGCCGCGAGGAGCAGCATCAGGCCGATCGCCGTCAGCTTGCCCTCGCTCGTCTCCCCGGTCGCTCCGAGGACCGGTCCGAAGGCGAAGGTGCCGAAGGTGGTGAACATCAGCATGATCGCGATCGACAGGCCCATGTCGCCGACCCGGTTGACCAGGAACGCCTTCTTGGCGGCGGTGGCCGCGCTGGGCTTGTGCTGCCAGAAGCCGATGAGCAGGTACGACGCCAGACCGACGCCCTCCCACCCGGCGTACAGCAGCAGGTAGTTGTCGGCGAGGACCAGCAGGAGCATCGCCGCGAGGAACAGGTTCAGATAGGCGAAGAAGCGACGGCGGCGTTCGTCGTGCTCCATGTAGCCGATCGAGTAGATGTGGATCAGGGTGCCCACACCGGTGATCAGCAGGACGAACGTCATCGACAGCTGGTCGAGCTGGAAGGCCACGTCGGCCTGGAAGCCCTCGACCGGTACCCAGCTGAACAGCTTCTGGTGCAGGGCCCGGTCCTCCGCGCCCTTCCCGAGCATGTCGAGGAAGAGCACGACGCCGATGACGAAGGAGGCGGCGGCGAGCAGGGTGCCGAGCCAGTGCCCGGCGCGGTCCAGCCGTCGTCCGCCGCAGAGCAGGACCGCCGCTCCGAGCAGGGGCGCCGCCACGAGCAGCGCGATCAGGTTCTCCACGATTCAACGTCCCCTTACAGCTTCATCAGGCTGGCGTCGTCGACCGAGGCCGAGTGGCGGGAACGGAACACCGACACGATGATCGCGAGCCCGACCACGACCTCCGCGGCGGCGACGACCATCGTGAAGAAGGCGATGATCTGGCCGTCGAGATTGCCGTGCATCCGGGAGAAGGTCACGAACGCGAGGTTGCAGGCGTTGAGCATCAGCTCCACGCACATGAACAGCACGATCGCGTTCCGCCGGATCAGCACACCGGCCGCACCGATGGTGAACAGCAGGGCAGCGAGATAGAGGTAGTTGACCGGATTCACTTGGCGACCTCCTCTTCTTCGTTGTCCCGGCCGAGCCGCTCCTCGGAGCGCTGCTCCAGCGCCCTGAGCCGGTCCAGCGATTCGTGCGACACGTCGCGGATCTGGCCGCGGTCGCGCAGGGTGCCCATGACGGTGAGCTCGGAGGGCGTGCCGTCGGGGAGCAGACCCGGGATGTCCACCGCGTTGTGCCGGGCGTAGACGCCGGGGGCGGGCAGCGGCGGGAGCTGCGTACCGCGCACCCGCTGCTCGGACAGCTCGCGCTGGGTCTTCGCGCGCTCGGTGCGCTCCCGGTGGGTGAGCACCATCGCGCCGACCGTCGCCGTGATCAGCAGGGCGCCGGTGATCTCGAAGGCGAAGACGTACTTGGTGAAGATGAGGCTGGCCAGCCCCTCCACGTTTCCGCCGTGCTCGGTGTTGGCGGTGCCGAGCCCGTTGAAGCTGCTCAGCGAGGCGTTGCCGATGCCCGCGATCAGCAGGGCCCCGAAGCCGAGCCCGCAGCCCGCGGCCAGCCAGCGCTGGCCCTTCAGGGTCTCCTTCAGCGAGTCGGCGGCGGTGACGCCGACCAGCATGACCACGAAGAGGAAGAGCATCATGATCGCGCCGGTGTAGACGACGATCTGGACGATGCCCAGGAAGTAGGCGCCGTTGGCGAGGTAGAACACCGCCAGGACGATCATGGTCCCGGCGAGGCTCAGCGCGCTGTGCACGGCCTTCTTCATGAGGATGGTGGACAGCGCGCCGATCACGGCGACGACGGCGAGCACCCAGAACTGGACGGCCTCGCCGGTCGAGGTCTGGGAGGCCGCGGCGGCCAGGGCGGTCATGCGCCCACCCCCTGCGCCGAGCCGTTGTTCCCGTGGTGGGCGTCGTCGCCCGGCTTCTCGCCCTTGGAGACGGCGGTCTGGCGCTCCGTACCGGGGGCGGCCTCGGTGACCAGGCCCCGGTAGTAGTCCTGCTCGTCCATCCCCGGGAAGATCGCGTGCGGAGTGTCGACCATGCCCTCCTCCAGGCCCGCGAGCAGCTCGTCCTTGGTGTAGATGAGGCTCTCGCGGGTGGTGTTGGCCAGCTCGAACTCGTTGGTCATCGTCAGCGCCCGGGTCGGGCAGGCCTCGATGCACAGTCCGCACAGGATGCAGCGGGCGTAGTTGATCTGGTAGACGCGGCCGTAGCGCTCACCCGGGGAGTAGCGCTCCTCGTCGGTGTTGTCCGCGCCCTCGACGTAGATCGCGTCGGCCGGGCAGGCCCAGGCGCACAGCTCGCAGCCGACGCACTTCTCCAGCCCGTCCGGGTGGCGGTTGAGCTGGTGCCGGCCGTGGAAGCGCGGCGCCGTCACCTTCGGCGTCTCCGGATACTGCTCGGTCAGCCGCTTCTTGAACATGGCCTTGAAGGTCACGCCGAAGCCGGCGACGGGGTTCAGGAACTTCTCTCCGGAGGACCCGGAGGATCCCGAGGATCCCTCGGACCCCGGAGTCCCCGGGGAGTTGGGCGACTCAGACACCGTCGGCCTCCTTTCCGTCACTCGCGTTTCCGTCACTCTGAGTATCCGACCCGCCACTGACAACGAGCTCCCGCTCGCCCCGCGGCCTGCGGCGCGGCACCGGCGGCAGGGTCTGTCCGGGCAGTGGCGGCACCGGGAACCCGCCCGCCATCGGGTCGAAGGCCGGCTCCGGTCCGGCGGCCGCGTCGGCGGCCCGCTCCTTCTTGTCGCGGAAGAGGTCGGCGACGAAGGAGAGCAGCAGGATCGCGAGCACCGCCCCGGCCACGTACAGCACGATCCCCGAGAAGTCGTAGCCCTCGTTGCGCAGCGCCCGCACGGTGGCGACCAGCATCAGCCAGACCACCGAGACCGGGATGAGGACCTTCCAGCCGAGCTTCATCAGCTGGTCGTAGCGGACCCGGGGCAGCGTGCCGCGCAGCCAGATGAAGAAGAAGAGCAGCAGCTGGACCTTGATGACGAACCAGAGCATCGGCCACCAGCCGTGGTTCGCGCCCTCCCAGAAGGTACTGATCGGGTACGGGGCCCGCCAGCCGCCCAGGAACAGGGTGGTGGAGACGGCGGAGACGGTGACCATGTTGACGTACTCGGCGAGCATGAACATCGCGAACTTGATGGACGAGTACTCGGTGTTGAAGCCGCCGACCAGGTCGCCCTCGGACTCCGGCATGTCGAACGGGGCCCGGTTGGTCTCACCGACCATCGTGACGATGTAGATGATGAACGAGACCGGCAGCAGGAGGATGAACCACCGGTCCTGCTGCGCCTCCACGATCTTCGAGGTCGACATCGACCCGGAGTAGAGGAAGACCGAGGCGAACGCGGCGCCCATCGCGATCTCGTAGCTGATCATCTGGGCGCAGGAGCGCAGACCGCCCAGGAGCGGGTACGTCGATCCGGACGACCAGCCGGCCAGGACGATGCCGTAGATACCGACCGAGGCGACCGCGAGGATGTAGAGCATCGCGATCGGCAGGTCGGTGAGCTGCATCGTGGTGCGGTGCCCGAAGATCGAGACCTCGTTGCCGGACGGGCCGAAGGGGATGACCGCGATCGCCATGAACGCCGGGATGGCGGCGATGATCGGCGCGAGGACGTAGACCACCTTGTCCGCGCGCTTGACGATCACGTCCTCCTTCAGCATCAGCTTGATGCCGTCGGCGAGCGACTGGAGCATGCCCCAGGGACCGTGCCGGTTGGGGCCGATGCGCAGCTGCATCCAGGCGACGACCTTGCGCTCCCACACGATCGAGAAGAGCACGGTCACCATCAGGAACGCGAAGCAGAACACCGCCTTGATGACGACGAGCCACCACGGGTCGGTGCCGAACATCGACAGGTCCTCGGCGGCGAGCACGACGCTGTGCGGTGCCGCGGCCAGTTGCGCGAAGGCGCTCACGCCCCCACCTCCGGTGTGACGTCGGGGGTCCCCGGCGTGGCGGGGCCGATCCGGACCAGGCCGCCGGGGAGGGCACCGGTGTCGGCCGGCACGCCCCGCCCGGCGGAGTTCAGCGGCACCCAGACCACCCGGTCCGGCATGTCGGTGACCCGCAGCGGGAAGGTGACGCTGCCTGTCGGCCCGGTGACGGCCAGCAGGTCGCCGTCCTTCACCCCGGTCTCGGCGGCGGTGGCCGGGGAGAGCCGGGCGACCGCGGCGTGCCGGGTACCGGCCAGCGCCTCGTCGCCCTCCTGGAGCCGGCCCAGGTCGAGCAGCATCCGGTGGCCCGCGAGGACGGCCTCGCCGTCGCCGGGCCGGGGCAGCGGGCGGGCCGCCTCGTTCGGCTCGGCGCCGTGCGCCCCGGTCCAGCCGCCGAACCGGTCCAGCTCGCGGCGTACGGACTTCAGGTCGGGCAGCGCGAAGCGGGCGGCGGCCGCCACGTTCCCGGTACGGGCCATCGCGTCGGCCAGCATGTGCAGCACCCGGGCGTCGGCCGGGGCGAGCGTCCGGGTCATCTGCTCGGGCTTCAGCGCGGCGTCGAACATCCGCACCCGGCCCTCCCAGTTGAGGAACGTGCCGGGCTTCTCGGCCACCGCGGCCACCGGGAGCACCACGTCGGCGCGGTCGGTGACCTCGCTCGGCCGCAGCTCCAGCGAGACCAGGAATCCGACCCGGTCCAGGGCCTCCAGGGCGCGGGCCGGGTCCGGCAGGTCCTCGGTCCCGACCCCGGCGACCAGCAGCGCGGCCAGTTCGCCGGTGGCGGCGGCCTCGATGATCTGGCCGGTGTCGCGGCCGAAGCGGGCGGGGAGTTCGCCGACGCCCCAGACGGAGGCCACCTCGCCGCGGGCCCGCGGGTCGGTTGCCGGACGGCCGCCGGGCAGCAGCGACGGGAGCGCGCCCGCCTCCACCGCACCGCGTTCCCCGGCCCGGCGCGGGATCCACACCAGCGCCGCCCCGGTCGCGGTGGCCGTCCGCAGCGCGGCGGTGAACCCGCCCGGCACTCCGGCCAGCCGCTCGCCGACCACGATCACGGAGCCCTCGGCGTGCAGGGCCTCGGCGGCCGCCGCGCCCTCGCCGTCGAGTCCGACGCCGCCCGCGATGGCGTCCAGCCACTCGGTCTCGGTGCCGGGGGCGGCGGGCAGCAGCGTGCCGCCGGCCTTGGTGAGGCCCCGGGTGGCGTGCGAGGCGATCGCGTACGTGCGCTGCTGGTGCTTGCGGTGGGCCTTGCGCAGCCGCAGGAAGACGCCGGGGGCCTCCTCCTCCGACTCGAAGCCGACGAGCAGCACCGCCGGCGCCTTCTCCAGCGAGCCGTACGTGACGCCCGTGTTGTCGAGGTCCCGGCCGCGGCCGGCGACCCGGGCGGCCAGGAAGTCGGCCTCCTCGCCGCTGTGCACGCGGGCCCGGAAGTCGATGTCGTTGGTGTCCAGGGCGACCCGGGCGAACTTGCTGTACGCGTAGGCGTCCTCGACGGTCAGCCGGCCGCCGGTGAGCACGCCCGTGCGGCCGCGGGCGGCGGCCAGTCCGGTCGCGGCGGCGGCCAGCGCCTCGGGCCAGCTCGCCGGTTCCAGGACGCCCTCGGCGTTGCGGACCAGCGGGGTGGTGAGCCGGTCGCGCTGCTGGGCGTAGCGGAAGCCGAAGCGGCCCTTGTCGCAGACCCACTCCTCATTGACCTCGGGGTCGTTGGCGGCGAGCCGCCGCATGACCTTGCCGCGCCGGTGGTCGGTTCGGGTGGCGCAGCCGCCCGAGCAGTGCTCGCAGACCGACGGCGAGGAGACCAGGTCGAAGGGGCGGGAGCGGAACCGGTACGCCGACGAGGTCAGCGCGCCGACCGGGCAGATCTGGATGGTGTTCCCGGAGAAGTACGACTCGAAGGGGTCGCCCTCGCCGATGCCGACCTGCTGGAGCGCGCCGCGCTCGATCAGCTCGATCATCGGGTCGCCCGCCACCTGGTTGGAGAACCGGGTGCAGCGCGCGCAGAGCACGCACCGCTCGCGGTCCAGCAGCACCTGGGTGGAGATCGGGACGGGCTTCTCGTACGTCCGCTTCTTCCCCTCGAAGCGGGAGTCGGCCTCGCCGTGCGACATCGCCTGGTTCTGCAGCGGGCACTCGCCGCCCTTGTCGCAGACCGGGCAGTCCAGCGGGTGGTTGATGAGCAGAAGCTCCATCACACCCTTCTGGGCCTTGTCGGCGACGGGCGAGGTGAGCTGCGACTTGACCACCATGCCCTCGGTGCAGGTGATGGTGCAGGACGCCATCGGCTTGCGCTGGCCCTCGACCTCGACGATGCACTGGCGGCAGGCGCCGGCCGGGTCGAGGAGCGGGTGGTCGCAGAAGCGCGGGATCTCGATGCCGAGGAGTTCGGCGGCCCGGATGACCAGGGTGCCCTTGGGCACGCTGATCTCGATGCCGTCGATGGTCAGCGTGACGAGGTCCTCGGGCGGGATCGCCGCCTCGCCGCCCCCGGAGGGCGCACTCGTGGTGACTGTCATGCGTTCACCCCCTGGTGAGCGTTCTTGTCGTCGGCCCAGGCGGTGGACCGGGCGGGATCGAAGGGGCAGCCCTTGCCCGTGATGTGCTGCTCGTACTCCTCGCGGAAGTACTTCAGCGAGGAGAAGATCGGCGAGGCGGCGCCGTCGCCGAGGGCGCAGAAGGACTTGCCGTTGATGTTGTCCGCGATGTCGTTGAGCTTGTCGAGGTCGGACATCCGTCCCTTGCCGGCCTCGATGTCGCGGAGCAGCTGGACGAGCCAGTACGTGCCCTCGCGGCAGGGTGTGCACTTGCCGCAGGACTCGTGGGCGTAGAACTCGGTCCAGCGGGTGACGGCGCGTACGACGCAGGTGGTCTCGTCGAAGCACTGGAGCGCCTTGGTGCCGAGCATGGATCCGGCGGCGCCGACGCCCTCGTAGTCGAGCGGTACGTCGAGGTGTTCGTCGGTGAACATCGGGGTGGACGAGCCGCCCGGGGTCCAGAACTTCAGCCGGTGGCCGGGGCGCATGCCGCCGCTCATGTCGAGCAGCTGGCGCAGCGTGATGCCGAGCGGCGCCTCGTACTGGCCGGGGGTCGCGACGTGCCCGCTGAGCGAGTACAGGGTGAAGCCGGGGGACTTCTCGCTGCCCATCGACCGGAACCAGTCCTTGCCCCGGTTCAGGATCGCGGGAACCGAGGCGATGGACTCGACGTTGTTCACCACGGTGGGGCAGGCGTACAGGCCTTCGACGGCGGGGAAGGGGGGCCGCAGCCGGGGCTGGCCGCGTCGTCCTTCCAGCGAGTCGAGCAGTGCGGTCTCCTCACCGCAGATGTACGCGCCGGCGCCCGCGTGCACGGTGAGTTCCAGGTCGAGCCCGGAGCCCAGCACGTCCTTGCCGAGGTAGCCCGCCGCGTACGCCTCGCGCACGGCTTCGTGGAGCCTGCGCAGTACGGGGACGACCTCGCCGCGCAGGTAGATGAAGGCGTGCGAGGAGCGGATCGCGTAGCAGGCGATCACGATGCCCTCGATGAGGCTGTGCGGGTTGGCGAAGAGGAGCGGGATGTCCTTGCAGGTGCCCGGCTCCGACTCGTCGGCGTTGACCACCAGGTAGTGCGGCTTGCCGTCGCCCTGGGGGATGAACTGCCACTTCATCCCGGTGGGGAAGCCCGCGCCGCCCCGGCCGCGCAGGCCGGAGTCCTTGACGTAGGCGATGAGGTCGTCCGGCGTCATGGCGAGGGCCTTGCGCAGCCCCTCGTACCCGTCGTGGCGCCGGTAGGTCTCCAGCGTCCAGGACTCGGGTGCGTCCCAGAACGCGGAGAGGACGGGGGCGAGGAGCTTCTCGGGGCTGTCCCCGTTCCCGCCGCCGTTGTCGTCGAGTTCGGTCGTCAACGTCATCACTCCCCCTCCTCGTCGGTCGGGCGTTCACCGCGCGGGGCGACGACGCGCGCGTGCGGCTCCTCGCCCTTGGCGAGCCGGAGGCCGACCAGCGAGGCGGGGCCCGCGCCGCCGGTGGCCTCGACAGCGCCGGGGCGCTCGTCGGGGAATCCGGCCAGGATGCGGGCGGTCTCCTTGTACGAGCAGACCGGGGCGCCGCGGGTGGGTTCGACGGCGCGCCCGGCGATGAGGTCGTCGACCAGTCGGGTCGCGCTCTCGGGCGTCTGGTTGTCGAAGAACTCCCAGTTGACCATCACCACGGGGGCGAAGTCGCAGGCCGCGTTGCACTCGATGTGTTCGAGGGTGATCTTCCCGTCGACCGTGGTCATGTCCGCACCGTCGTCGCCGACGCCGAGGTGCTCCTGGAGCCGTTCGAAGATGGCGTCGCCGCCCATCACCGCGCACAGCGTGTTGGTGCAGACGCCGACCTGGTAGTCGCCGCTGGGGCGGCGCCGGTACATCGTGTAGAAGGTGGCGACGGCGGTGACCTCGGCGGTGGTGAGGTCGAGCATGTCGGCGCAGAACGCCATGCCCGTACGGGAGACGTAGCCCTCCTCGGACTGCACCAGGTGGAGCAGGGGCAGCAGGGCGGAGCGGCTGCCGGGGTAGCGGGCGATCACCTCCTTCGCGTCCGCTTCGAGCCTGGCGCGCACCTCGGCCGGGTAGGCGGGGGCGGGGAGCTGCGGCATCCCCAGACTGACTTCCTTGGGTGCTTCGGTCACCGGTCGACGCCTCCCATCACGGGGTCGATGGACGCGACGGCGACGATGACGTCGGCGACCTGGCCGCCCTCGCACATCGCCGCCATGGCCTGGAGGTTGGTGAAGGAGGGGTCGCGGAAGTGGACCCGGTAGGGGCGGGTGCCGCCGTCCGAGACGACGTGCACGCCGAGCTCGCCCTTGGGCGATTCGACGGCGGTGTACGCCTGCCCGGCCGGGACCCGGAAGCCCTCGGTCACCAGCTTGAAGTGGTGGATCAGGGCCTCCATGGAGGTGCCCATGATCTTCTTGATGTGGTCGAGCGAGTTGCCCAGTCCGTCCGGTCCGAGCGCGAGCTGGGCCGGCCAGGCGATCTTCTTGTCGGCGACCATCACCGGTCCGGGGGCGAGCCGGTCGATGCACTGCTCGATGATCCGCAGCGACTGGCGCATCTCTTCCAGGCGGACGAGGAAGCGGCCGTAGGCGTCGCAGCTGTCGGCGGTCGGGACGTCGAAGTCGTAGGTCTCGTACCCGCAGTACGGGTCGGTCTTGCGCAGGTCGTGCGGGAGTCCGGCGGAGCGCAGGATCGGGCCGGTGGCGCCCAGCGCCATGCAGCCGGTCAGGTCGAGGTAGCCGACGTCCTGCATGCGGGCCTTGAAGATGGGGTTGCCGGTGGCGAGCTTGTCGTACTCCGGCAGGTTCTTCTTCATGGTCTTCACGAACTCGCGGAGCTGGTCGACCGCGCCGGGCGGCAGGTCCTGGGCGAGCCCGCCGGGGCGGACGAACGCGTGGTTCATGCGCAGGCCGGTGATCAGCTCGAAGAGGTCGAGCACCAGCTCACGGTCGCGGAATCCGTAGATCATGATCGTGGTGGCGCCGAGCTCCATGCCGCCGGTGGCGATGCACACCAGGTGCGAGGAGAGCCGGTTGAGCTCCATCAGGAGCACGCGCAGGACGCTGGCCCGGTCGGGGATCTGGTCCTCGATACCGAGGAGCTTCTCGACGCCGAGGCAGTACGCCGTCTCGTTGAAGAACGGCGTCAGGTAGTCCATGCGCGTGACGAAGGTGGTGCCCTGGGTCCAGCTCCGGTATTCGAGGTTCTTCTCGATGCCGGTGTGGAGGTAGCCGATGCCGCAGCGGGCCTCGGTGACGGTCTCGCCGTCGATCTCCAGGATCAGCCGCAGCACGCCGTGGGTGGAGGGGTGCTGGGGGCCCATGTTGACGATGATGCGCTCGTCGTCGGACTTGACCGCGGAGTCGACGACCTCGTCCCAGTCGCCGCCGGTGACCGTGTATACGGTGCCTTCGGTCGTCGCGCGCGGGGTTGCGTGGGGAGTGGTCATCAGGAGTACGACCTCCGCTGGTCCGGAGCCGGAATCTGGGCGCCCTTGTACTCGACGGCGATGCCGCCGAGCGGGTAGTCCTTGCGCTGCGGGAAGCCCTGCCAGTCGTCCGGCATCATGATCCGGGTGAGGGCGGGGTGCCCGTCGAAGACCAGCCCGAAGAAGTCGTAGGCCTCGCGCTCGTGCCAGTCGTTGGTCGGGTAGACCGCGACGAGGGACGGGATGTGCGGGTCCTCGTCCGGGGCCGACACCTCCAGGCGGATCAGCCGGCCGTGCGTGAGCGAGCGCAGGTGGTAGACGGCGTGCAGCTCGCGGCCCTTGTCGCCGGGGAGGTGGACGCCGCTCACCCCCGTGCAGAGCTCGAAGCGCAGCGCCGGGTCGTCGCGCAGGGTCCGGGCGACCCGGAGCAGGTGCTCGCGGGCGATGTGGAAGGTGAGCTCGCCCCGGTCGACGACGGTCTTCTCGATGGCGTTCTCCGGGAGGAGGTCCTGCTCCTCCAGGGCGCCCTCGAGTTCGTCGGCGACCTCGTCGAACCAGCCGCCGTAGGGGCGGGAGGCGGCGCCGGGCAGGGTCACGGTGCGGACGAGGCCGCCGTAGCCGGAGGTGTCGCCGCCGTTCTCGGCGCCGAACATGCCCTTGCGTACGCCGATGACCTCGCCGGTGTCCGCGCGGGGGGCGGGCACGGCGTTCTCGTTCTGCTCGTCCTGGTTACGGCTCTCGCTCACCGCAGCAGCCCCTTCATCTCGATCAGGGGCAGTGCCTTGAGCGCGGCGTCCTCCGCCTCGCGGGCGGCCTCCTGCGCGTTGACCCCGAGCTTGGAGCCCTGGATCTTCTGATGGAGCTTGAGGATCGCGTCCATCAGCATCTCGGGCCGGGGCGGACAGCCCGGCAGATAGATATCGACCGGAACAATATGATCAACACCCTGAACAATGGCGTAATTGTTGAACATTCCGCCCGATGACGCGCAAACGCCCATCGAGATGACCCACTTGGGGTTGGGCATCTGGTCGTAGACCTGCCGCAGGACGGGAGCCATCTTCTGGCTGACCCGTCCTGCGACGATCATCAGATCCGCCTGCCGCGGCGATCCGCGGAAGACCTCCATCCCGAACCGGGCCAGGTCGTACCGCCCGGCTCCGGTCGTCATCATCTCGATGGCGCAACAGGCGAGGCCGAAGGTGGCGGGGAAGACGGAGGACTTCCGCACCCAGCCGGCGGCCTGTTCGACAGTGGTCAGTACGAAGCCGCTGGGCAGCTTCTCTTCGAGTCCCATGGTGTGCTCCTCAGCCCCTAGTCCTCAGTCCCAGTCCAGGCCGCCGCGACGCCACACATAGGCGTAGGCGACGAAGACGGTGAGCACGAAGAGCAGCATCTCCACGAGCCCGAAGATCCCCAGGGCGTCGAAGGAGACGGCCCAGGGATAGAGGAAGACGATCTCGATGTCGAAGACGATGAAGAGCATCGCCGTCAGGTAGTACTTGATGGGAAAGCGGCCGCCTCCGGCCGGAGTGGGGGTGGGTTCGATCCCGCACTCGTACGCTTCGAGCTTTGCCCGGTTGTACCGCTTGGGGCCGATAAGCGTGGCCATGACCACGGAGAAGATCGCAAACCCTGCCCCGAGGGCGCCGAGCACGAGGATGGGCGCGTAGGCATTCACGCTCCTCGCTCCTTCCAGTCGTCCTTGACCGTTGGACCGCATCGGGCGACCGGCTCACCGCCTCACCAAGATCGCGCTCATGTGAGGCAGTTCACAAGCCCGACTGCCCCGCATCCTATGCCCGCCATCCTGTGATCTGCGACACGGGGTGCAGCAACGTCTTTGTGATCTCCACCACCTGACGAAGGATCATGAAGTCGGATGAGCGGTGATCTTCACACGTGAAGCGGTCGAGTGATCACGAGACGTGACATCCGAGGTTGTTACCGCTGGTCAAACGGCTGTTGCCCTATCAAGAGATGGCCCTACCAAGCAAATTGGCGATGGACGTCGCAGGGTGATAGAGACCCTCGCCCCGACTCGCACCCCGGGAACCCCCGGCGGCGCCCGGACGGCGACACCCCCTCCGCCCGCGCCGCCGGAACCCACCCGCGCGTGGCAGCCCGGGGAGCAAAGTGGACTCACGCGAACATCTGCGCCTTTACGGACGAATGGAGCATCCTCCGCGCGAGGCGCCACCTTGGACGCATGGCGCATAACCGCCCCTCGCGTGCCGACCGCACTGTGACCTGCGTCACGCACCAAGGGGTGCGGCAAAAGCGGGCTTGGCCATCAGTGCGGGCGGATGGTAAGCGCCGGGCAATTCGGGCGTATTGCCGAAACCCCGTGATCACAGCGGTGATCAGGCATGCCCGTTTTGCCCGTTACGGCGTCAATAAGGCCCTCCGGAAAGCGGATTCACAGATTCCGAACGTAACTGTGTCGCAACACACGTTTCTTGATGGGAGGCCCGGGGCCCTGATAGCGCTAGTACTCATGTCCCACACCGCTCACATACCCAGCCACCGGAAGCCCCGCCGGAACGCCCCGAAGACGGCGCTGCGTGCCGGAGTTGCCGGTGGCGTCCTCAGCACCATCGCCGTGGCGGGCACCGCCGGTTCGGCCCAGGCCGAGCCGGTGACCCAGACCATCGAGATGCCCACCCTCACCTCCGGGCTCTCCACCGCCGTCGCCGCGTCGGCCGAGGCCACCCAGCAGGTCGCCCAGGACCTGCAGACGCAGGCCCAGCAGGACGCCGCCGCGACCACCGCGGCGAAGACCGCCAAGAAGGCCAAGGCCGAGGCGGTCCGCAAGGCCGAGGCCAAGAAGAAGGCGGAGGCGGCCGCCAAGGCGAAGGCCGAGGCCGCCGAGCGCGCCTCCCGCACCGCCACGCGTACGACGCTCAGCGCGTCCGCCGGCTCCGCGAGCACCGCCGGTGCCCCGTCCGTCTCGTCGAACGCGACCGGCTCCGCCGCGTCCGTCATCGCCTTCGTGAAGGCCCAGGTCGGCGACGCCTACGTGTCCGGCGGCACCGGCCCCAACTCGTGGGACTGCTCCGGCCTGGTCCAGGCCGCGTTCCGTACGGTCGGCGTCGACCTGCCGCGCGTCTCGCAGGCCCAGTCCACCGCGGGCACCCAGGTCTCGCTGGGCAACCTCCAGCCGGGCGACATCCTGTACTGGGGCGGCGCGGGCAGCGCGTACCACGTCGGCGTCTACGTGGGCGGCGGCCAGTTCGTCGGTGCGCAGAACTCCAGCACCGGTGTGGTGCAGCGTCCGCTCTCCTACGACCCGCCGTCGGGCGCGGTCCGCGTTCTCTGATTCACAAGCGCGCCGGTGGCCCGGCGCGCGGGCACACCGCCGAAGGGCCGTCGCCTCCCCCGCTCGGGAGCGACGGCCCTTCGCCGTTCCCGGCCGGGGTGGGGCTGCCCCCACCATGGGCTCGGTGCTGGCCCCCCGAACTATTCGGGGGGCCGCTTTACTGCCTGTTCCGACTGCCGACAGCACGATGAATACATGCAGTCAACGCCCGCGCATTCACCCGGTCGCGCCCGTGATCCCTTCATAGACATCATCAGAGCCCTGTGCGTGCTGGCCGTTATTTCCCAGCACTGGCTCATGCCGGTACTGGCCTATGAGAACGGCCGGCTGAATACCGGCAACGCACTCGCCAGTCCTGGTTGGTGGATCGTCACCTGGCTGACCCAGGTGATGCCGATGGTCTTCTTCGCCGGTGGCGCGGCGAATTTCTTCTCGTTCCGTTCGGTCGATTCGGTTCCCGAATGGCTCCGGGGCAGGATCGCGCGTCTTCTGGTGCCGGTCGTGCCGCTGGCCGGCGTATGGCTGCTGCTGCCCCACCTCCTGATCGGCGCGGGCGTGCCCCGGCAGCCGGTGCTGCTGGCGGGGAAGATCGCCGGGCAACTGCTCTGGTTCCTCGCGGTGTACGTACTCGTCGTCGCGGTCACCCCGCTGATGTACCGGTGGTACCGCCGCCACGGCTGGCGGGTGCTCGGCGTACTCGCCGCGTCCGCCCTGGTCATCGACGTACTGCGGTTCCAGGTGAACCCGGCGATCGGCTTCCTGAACGCCCTGTTCGTCTGGCTGGCCGCCCATCAGCTCGGCTTCCACTACGCCGACGGCGGTCTGCGCATGCGGAGCGGCTGGACGGCCCCGGCCCTGGCCGCCGCCGGTTTCGGGCTCACCGCCGGCGCCGTGCTCCTCGGCCCGTATCCGGCGTCGATGATCGGAATGCCCGGGGCACCGGTCTCCAACATGAGCCCGCCGACCGTGGTGATGCTCGCGCTGACGGCGGGACAGCTCGGGCTCTGGCTGACGCTCAAGCCGCTGATCGTCCGCTGCGCCGGGCGCCCCCGTGTCACGGCCGTACTGGGCTGGTGCGGGGCGCGGTTCATGACCCTGTATCTCTGGCACATGCCCGCTCTCGTCATGACGGCCGGAATATTCGTGGTCGGATTCGGTTTCGCCACTCCGGCCCCCGGCAGCGCGTTGTGGTTCGCGGTGATCCCGATATGGGTCTCCACCGCGGGATTCTTCCTGATGTGTTTCACCCGGATATTCGGCCGGTTCGAATTCCGGCGCCGCTCCGCCGGTTCCGGTGCGGTGGTACGGACGGGCCCCGGCCGGGTCGCCGCCGCCGCGGTGCTCGCCGCCGCCGGTCTCCTCGGTCTCGCCGCCCAGGGGTTCGTCTCGCCCGACGGCACGCCGACTCCGGTGCTCTGGGTACTGCTGGTGCTGGCGGCCCTGTTCGCCGCCCAGGAGAGGCGCGTGTCCGGGAAGCCCGTGGCCGGGAAGCCCTCGCCCGGGAAGCCCGTACGCGGGAGGACCGTGACCGGGAAGCCCGTCCTGCCCGCCCCGCTCCCCGCTCCCCGCAGCGCGGGAATCCGTATGGGCTAGGCTCGCCGGGGTGCGATCAGGGGCCTCGGACCGGGCGCCTGTGCAGGTACCGGCCTGTTGGGCCAGGATGTGAGGCGGCCCGTGCGGGACTATGTGCTGATGCTGTTCGTCACGGCGGCGGTGACCCATCTTCTGACCGCGCCGGTGCGGAAGTTCGCCATCGCAATCGGGGTGGTCCCCGAGGTCCGGGCGCGCGACGTGCACCGCGAGCCCACCCCGCGCCTGGGCGGCATGGCCATGTTCGGCGGACTGCTGGCCGGCCTACTGGTCGCCTCGCACCTCCCGCAGCTGGAAGAGATCTTCACCCAGAGCTCCACGCCCCGGGCCCTGCTGTCCGGGGCGACGCTGATCTGCCTGCTCGGTGTGCTCGACGACAAATGGGGCGTCGACGCGTTGGTCAAGCTCGGCGGGCAGGTGTTCGCCGCCGGGGTGATGGTCTTCCAGGGGCTGACCATCCCCTGGCTCCCGGTGCCGGGTACCGACGGGATCTACCTCTCCGACTGGCAGAGCACCCTGCTGACCGTCGGGCTCGTCGTCGTCTCCATCAACGCCGTCAACTTCGTCGACGGTCTCGACGGACTGGCCGCGGGCACGATGGGCATCGCGGCGACGGCGTTCTTCCTGTACGCGTACCGGCTCTGGTACGGCTACGGGATCGAGGCCGCCGCGTCCACCACGCTCGTCTCCGCGATCCTCGCGGGCATGTGCCTCGGCTTCCTCATCCACAACTCCCACCCGGCGCGCATCTTCATGGGCGACTCGGGCTCCATGCTGCTCGGCCTGCTCATCGCCGGATGCGCCGTCTCCGTCACCGGGGACGTCGACCCGAGCCTCCTCAACCAGTCGGTGGACGGCACGTCCGGCTCGGCCGCGATGGTGCCGGTCTACATTCCACTGCTGCTGCCGCTCTCCGTCATCGCGCTGCCCGTCGCGGACCTGGTGCTCGCCGTCGTCCGGCGCACCTGGAACGGGATGTCCCCGTTCGCCGCCGACAAGGGCCACCTCCACCACCGGCTGCTCCAGCTCGGCCACTCGCACCGCCGGGCCGTGCTGCTCATGTACTTCTGGTCGGCGCTCTTCTCGTTCGGGATCGTGGCCTACTCGGCGCGGGGCGCCAAGTCCTGGATGCTGTACGGGATCGCGGCCGTCTGCGCGCTGGGCCTGTTCCTGCTGCTCCAGCCGCGCTACGAGGCCCGCCTCACCCGCCGCCTGTTCCCCCGCAACCGGTTCCCCCGCCGCCTGTTCGCCCGCCGCCGCGAGGGCCGCGTCATCGCCACCGGCAACACCCCGGCCGACGCCCCCCGCACCTCCGAGACCGCCGGGCACCGCAGCGGCTGACGGGTCCGGCGGGCCCGGGGCCCGTCGGGCGGCACAACCGGTTCATCCTTTGGTCGAGCCCCCGTGGACTTTCGGCGGACGCCCCCGCCCGGACCCGCTCGGCATGCTGGCGGTACCGCCCGAGCAGCCGACCATCCGGGAGCCGAAGTGCGTCACCACAGCAAGCCCAACGCGGGGATCAGCCGAGCCGGGTTCCTGGCCGGGGCCGGGGCGATCGGGGCCGCCGCGGCCGCCGGGCCACTCCTGACCAGCTCCCCCGCCACGGCGACCCCGCCCCCGAGGGCCGGCCGGGGTCTCACCCATCGCGGGATCTGCTACACGATCGGTGCCGGCGAGACCCCCGGCACCGCCTGGAGCATGACCCGCATGCGCGCGGACCTCCGCGCCATCAAGGAGGAGCTGCACGCCACGTCGATCGAGGTGACCGGCGACGGCGTCGACCGCCTCAACGCCACCGCGTCCGAAGCCGCCGAGCTCGGCCTCCACATCTGGCTCCAGCCGACCCTGGGTGACCGGCCCGCCGGGGAGATCCTCGACCACCTGGCGGAGACCGGCCGCCACCTGGAACGGCTCCGCCGCCAAGGGGCGCGCGCCGACCTGAGTGTGGGATGCGAGTTCTGGCTCTTCGTACCGGGCATCGTGCCCGGCGACAACGCGCAGGAACGCATCCGCAACCTGATGGACGGGAACTTCGACCCGGAGCTGATGATGCGGCGCCTGGCCGCGTTCACGGAACGGGCCGCGGCGGTCGGCCGGTCGGTCTTCGGCGGCAAGCTGTCGTACGCGGCCGCCCAGGACGACGAAGTGGACTGGAACCTCTTCGACATCGTCGGCATCGACTACTACTCGTACTTCCCCGACCGGGCCCAGTACGCCCGCGAACTCCGCCGCTACCTGCGCTGGGGCAAGCCGCTGGCGATCACCGAGTTCGGCACGTGCGCGTACCGGGGAGCGCCCGAACTGGGCGGCATGGGCTGGGACACCGTCGACTACACGAAGCAGCCGCCCGAGATCAAGGGCGACCTGGTCCGCAGCGAACGCACCCAGGCCTCCTACCTCACCGAACTCCTCGGCGTCTTCGAGGAGCTGGGTCTCTACGCCGCGATGGCCTTCGAGTTCCTCACCCCGGACGCCCCGTACTCCCCCGACCCGCGCTACGACCTGGACATGGCGAGCTACGCCGTGGTGAAGCCGGTCAAGGACCGGTTCGACGACCCGGCGTCCGACTGGCACTGGGAGCCGAAGCAGGCCTTCCACGCGCTGTCCCGCTGCTACGCCCGAGCAAGCCGCCACTGACGAGCACGCCGCACGCCTCCCGGGTCAGGTCCGTGAAGGGAGCGGGCTCTTCGCGGACCAGAAGTCCGACGTGACATCGGGGAACGGGATCTTCCCGTCGGCGTAGTTCGGGCCGACCGTCTCCGTCTTCGGTGGGGACACCTTGGAAGCGTTCACACAAGGTGTAGCAACTTCGAAGAAGGCCTGTCCGTTACTGCCGATGAGAACGCGCACGTTAAACTGATCGGGAGTCCGGTAATACATGGCGGGAATATCCGATGTGTTCACCGAGAGCTGCTTGTAGCCCTTGCTTGCCCAGTAGCGTTCGATCACCCCCAGGAAGCTTCCTCGCCGCTCCTTGGAGATGATCGTCATCACCGCCCGGCGCCTCTGCACATCGCAGCTTCCTTCCGTCGAACGCCCATGCGTCCAATGCACTGCCGGTTTAATGGCGTCGAAGGTTCCATCAAGAATGTCGTCCGCCCTCGTCGCCGCCTCCTGCATGTCCATCTTCACTCCCCTGTTCGTCGAACCCTCACCCGCTCCGCATCCGGCCGCGAACAGCAACCCGGCTGCCAGTATCACGGATCCCCATTTCTTCATCGAGGCGCCTCCGGCTTGATCGCTTCCGGTTTTCCGGCCACGATCCGAGCGATATTGTCGGCCGAATCCTGATCCTTCGTCGGGTCGAAGTAGTTCGAATGAGCCGACATTTGACCCCGGTCTTCCACGACGGTTTCCCCATCAGCCACCAAGAATCGGGTCGCCCCGAAATTCTTGCTTGCGGGGTCGGTACCGAACCAACGCTCACTGGGATCGGTCTGCGCGTCTTGCGCCATGAAGCCGCCGATCCCTCCGACGATGGCTCCGGAACCACCCCCGATCAGCGCTCCCGGGGGTCCCGCGATACCAGCGCCCAGAACAAGTCCGGTCGAGCCCCCGCCGACCGCGCCGGAGACCATTCCGGTTGCTTCCGCATGGCTCGGGAGCTTGGTGACGATGTCGTTCTCTGCGGCACCCACGAACACATGCCCCTTGCCCACATTGAGTTCCCCGGCGTTGTCCGCTCCGGTGCCCGGGCTCCCGACCAGGATGATGTCGTCGGCGCCGGGGATTCCACCTTCCGACTGGGCCGCCAGCCCCACCGTGAGGGAACCGTAGGAATGCCCGATGGCGGTGGTATGCGGAGCACGACCCTCGTGCGTTGCGGAGATCCCCGCCATGAAGGCGTTGTAGTCGGGGGCTCCGGCCTGTGCGTCGTTCGTGAACATCACGCTTTTCCCACTGGCCAGATCGCCCGGTGTCAACTGCGGCGCGTCGTATCCGAGCCACACGATCGACGCATTTCTGCTGCCGGGGTCGACCTCCTGCGCGCCAAGAGCCGTCTGCAGCGCGCGGTTCACCGTCCCGTCGGCGAAATCCGCGTCCAATTTGGTGGCGAGGCCGGGCACGTACGCCGAGACGTTGTCGGCGGTGTCGGGATTTCCGTAGGCGATGATCGCGCGGCCGTTGCCCTCGTCGCCGATGCCCAGCAGGTACATCGGCGGTTCGCCGCCCTGTTCCAGCTTGTCCTGGATGCCCTTCAGGCCGCCCAGCATGTCCCGGGAGGCGTCGTCGTGCCTCGCGCCGAGTTGCCCGATGAGGAGGTGGAGGTTCTCCCGGTTGGCCTCGTCACGTGCCAGCGCCGGAATTCCGTCCAGGTTCCCGATCAGCCCGGGAAAGGCGGAGATGTACTCCTCGCGCTGCTCCTCGCCGAGGCGGTCCCACCAGGCCTTGCGCTCCGCGGGTGAGGCGTCGAGCGGAATGTTCTTCTCCAGGTACTGCTGGGCGGCCTCGCCCACCGCCTCGGCGTCCGCCGCCGCGTCCGCCCACGTTCCGGTGTCCACCGTGAGGCCGCGTGCCGCCTTGAGCCTGGCGAGGGCCGCGTCGTACCGCTCGTCGATCTCGCGCGCCTCCCGTAACGCGTGGGCGAGGCGGTCCGCGATGTCCTGGGCCTTGGCGCGGTGCGGGTTGGGGCTCTTCAGGGCCGGCGCGCCCGAGGCCTTGGCCGGGTCGTACATGCCGTTGGCGTCGAAGTAGAGCCCGGGGTTCCCGGCGCCGATCAGCCCGTTGTCGCCCACGACCGAGCCGCCGGGCACCGGGGCTCCGGTCAGCTCGTTCCGGCCGCCGGCCGGGAAGCCGACGCTTCCGTTGTCGTCGACGGAGTATCCGAGGGCGGCGGCGTCCGCGAGCGCGTCGCGTAATCGGCGCTGCGGGGCGCCGAGTTCACCGGCGAGGCCGTCCAGGACACCCCGGACCAGGGCGGTTTCGGTGTGGACGTAGTGGTAGTTCTCGCTCAGCCGCTTCAACCGCTTGACCGCCGCGCGGGCGGATTCGCTGTCCTGGGTCCTGGCGAGCCTGCCGCCCATGTCCCTGTCGACACGCTCACGGGCGTCGTCGGCGAACGCGGAGGCGGCACGCCAGCCGTCGGCGGCGCCGGTGAGCCGGGACAGTTCGAGGTCGCGGAGCTGCTGCCAGCTCAGCCCGGGTGCGGTACTCATGGGCTACTCGCCCCTCCTCGTACCCGGCACCACGACCGCCCCGACGCTCCTGCCCGCCTCCGCGTCCGCCTCGCCGAGCTCCACGGCCACCCGCCGCAGCTTCTGCTCCAGGCCGCCGCACTCGTCACGGACCCGGCCGAGGCGCTCGTCCCACGAGGTGAGAACGATCCCGAGCGTCCTCCGGCAGGACAGCCCGGCCAGGCCGTCCGCCGCGCCGTCGTGCGCCTTTCGCAGATCGGTCCTGGCCGTGATCGTGCGGGTCTGGAGTTCGTCGGCGGTGGCGGCCGCCTTCGTCCACGGGCCACGTGTGTGTCTCAGCGTTCCGCCGCCGTCACCGCCGCCGGGCGGATCCGTGCGCCGCGCGGCGGCTTCCGACTTCAGCCGTTCCCACTCGTCCCATGCCATAAGGGCCCTCCCCCGTTCGCACCGTCACTACCGTACGTTACGGAACAGGTGTGCCGCGTCGCGACGGGTTCGGGCGGTTGGGCGGTTCAGGCCCTCGGGGCGACCTTGGAGAGGCCGTTGATGATGCGGTCCATCGCGTCGCCGCCGGTGGGGTCGGTGAGGTTGGCGAGCATCTTGAGGGTGAACTTCATCAGCAGGGGGTGCGTCAGTCCGCGCTGGGTGGCGATCTTCATCACCTTCGGGTTGCCGATCAGCTTCACGAAGGCGCGGCCCATCGTGTAGTAGCCGCCGTAGGTCTCCTTGAGGACCTTCGGGTAGTTGTTCAGGGCCAGTTCGCGCTGGGCCGGGGTGGAGCGGGCGTGCGCCTGGACGATGACGTCGGCGGCGATCTGGCCCGACTCCATGGCGTACGCGATGCCTTCGCCGTTGAACGGGTTGACCATGCCGCCCGCGTCGCCGACGAGCAGCAGGCCCCGGGTGTAGTGCGGCTGGCGGTTGAAGGCCATCGGGAGGGCGGCGCCGCGGATCGGCTGCGTCATGTTCTCCGGGGTGTAGCCCCAGTCCTCCGGCATCGAGGCGCACCACGCCTTGAGGACCTCGCGCCAGTCCAGCTCCTTGAACGCGGAGGAGGAGTTGAGGATGCCGAGGCCGACGTTGGACGTGCCGTCGCCCATCGGGAAGATCCAGCCGTAGCCGGGCAGCAGCCGGTCCTGGGGGCCGCGGCGGTCCCACAGCTCCAGCCAGGACTCCAGGTAGTCGTCGTCGTGGCGGGGCGAGGTGAAGTACGTACGCACGGCCACGCCCATCGGGCGGTCCTCGCGGCGGTGCAGGCCCATGGCGAGGGACAGCCGGGTGGAGTTGCCGTCGGCGGCGACGACGAGCGGGGCGTGGAAGGTGACCGGGGTCTTCTCCTCGCCGAGCTTGGCGTGGACGCCGGTGATGCGGCCGGTGCGGTCGTCGACGACGGGGGCGCCGACGTTGCAGCGCTCGTACAGCCGGGCGCCCGCCTTCTGCGCCTGGCGGGCCAGCTGCTCGTCGAAGTCGTCGCGCTTGCGGACCAGTCCGTAGTTCGGGTACGCGGCGAGGTCGGGCCAGTCCAGTTCGAGGCGGACGCCGCCGCCGATGATGCGCAGGCCCCGGTTGCGCAGCCAGCCGGCTTCCTCGGAGATGTCGATGCCCATCGACACGAGCTGCTTGGTGGCGCGCGGGGTGAGGCCGTCGCCGCAGACCTTCTCGCGGGGGAAGGCCGTCTTCTCCAGGAGGAGGACGTCCAGCCCGGCCTTGGCGAGGTAGTACGCCGTGGTGGAGCCGGCCGGGCCCGCACCGACGACGATCACATCCGCGCTGTGCTCGGAGAGGAGCTGCTCGGTCACGGTCGGATCTCCCGAAGACTCGAAATCGCGTGCCGCGCGGCACCTGTCCCATGCAGTCTAGGGGGGTTGGCTGATCGACTTTCCGAAGGGCTCCCCGATGTCGACCGTGCTTCCCGGTGCTCCCTCCCTGCAACTGCGTGTCCCGACCGACGAGGACGCGCTGGCCTGGCACCGCGCCTTCGACGACCCCGAGGTGATGAAGTTCTTCGGCGGCGTGCCGGAGGAGATCTCGCTGTACGAGGAGTTGACCGCCAGGCAGCGCCGGTTCGACGCCGAGCTCGGCTACTGCCTGTGGACGGTCCTGGGCGAGGACGGGGAGGTGGCCGGGTTCGCCGGCGCGCAGCCCTGGCCCCGGGACTTCGGTCCGGTCGGCGAGATCGAGATCGGCTGGCGGCTGGCCCGCTCCGCCTGGGGCCGGGGGTACGCCACCGCCGCGGCGCGCCTCACGCTGGAGCGGCTGCGGGCGGCCGGGGTGGAGCGGGTGGTGGCGGTGATCGACGTGGCCAACGAGCGGTCGATCGCGGTGGCCCGGCGCCTGGGCATGGAGCGGGCGGAGACCTTCTCGACGTCGCGGCCGGGCCAGGAAGCGGTCTGCTACCGGCTCACGTTGACGGACGAGGCGCGGGCACAGGCGTAGGCGTCCACGGTGTCGGCCGGCCTTCGTTCCGGGGCCCGGGCCGACGCCGTGAACGCCCTGCTCGGTCGGTGTCGTCGAGGGGCCGGGCGGACAGCGGGATGTCGAAGTTCCGCGGGGCGTCCGGCCTGTCGGCGAACCGTTGCCTCAGAGGCGTACGCCCCGGTGCAGGGCCACCACGCCGCCGGTGAGGTTGCGCCAGGCGACCTTCGACCAGCCGGCCCGCTGGAGCGCGGCCGCGAGCCCCGGCTGGTCGGGCCAGGAGCGGATGGACTCGGCGAGGTACACGTACGCGTCCGGGTTGGACGACACGGCGCGCGCGACCGGCGGCAGTGCCCGCATCAGGTACTCGGTGTAGACGGTGCGGAACGGCGCCCAGGTCGGCTGCGAGAACTCGCAGATCACCACCCGTCCGCCCGGCCTGGTCACCCGGTACAGCTCGCGCAGCGCCGCCTCGGTGTCCTGGACGTTGCGCAGCCCGAAGGAGATCGTCACCGCGTCGAAGGTCTCGTCGCGGAACGGCAGCCGGGTCGCGTCGCCCGCGGTGAACGGCAGCCAGGAGTTGCGCTTCTTGCCCTCCTGGAGCATGCCGAGGGAGAAGTCGCACGGCACGACGTACGCGCCCGTCGCGGCGAAGGGCAGCGAGGAGGTGGCCGTGCCCGCGGCCAGGTCGAGGATCTTCTCCGCGGGGCGGGCGTGCACCGCCTTCGCGACCTCCTTGCGCCACAGCCTGGCCTGGCCGAGGGACAGCACGTCGTTGGTGAGGTCGTAGTTCGCCGCCACGCCGTCGAACATCTCGGCGACTTCGTGCGGCTGCTTGTCCAGGGAAGCTCGGGTCACCCACCCATTCAAGCAGCCCGCTCCCCGCGGCCCGGCCCCGGTGGTGGGTCGGGCCCGGACCGGTACCCGGGCGGACTGAACCGATCACCCGCGCCGACGGTCAGTACAGGCAGGGGGCGCACCGCCGCCGGGAGCCAGGGGGGAGCCCAGATGTCCGCACGAGGTGCACGCACGGGGGCCGGGCAGGGGCCGGGTGGCCGCCGAGGACGGCTGCTGGGCGCCGCCGTGCCGGTCGCGGTGATCTGTGCCGCCGTCGTGCTGGGGCCCCGGTGGAACACCGACGCCGACGACCGGGCGGCGGCCTCCGGCGCGTCGGGGGCGCCCACCTCGTCCGCGGGCCCGGCGGCCACCGGTACGTTCACCGTCGCCCGGGGCGGCGCGGACGGCTCCGGCGGGCGCGGGAGCAAGGCGTACCGGGTCGAGGTGGAGGACGGTTCGGGCGTGGACCCGGACCGGGCCGCCGCCGAGATCGCCGGGATCCTGGCCGCGCCCCGGGGCTGGTCGCACCACGGCGAGCACCGCTTCCACCGGGTCTCCTCGGGCCCGGCCGGGCTCGTCATCCGTATCGCCACCCCGGCGACCACCGACGCCGTCTGCGGGAAGAGCGGCCTCGACACCCACGGCGAGGTCAACTGCCGGGTCGGCACCGACGTCATGGTGAACCTGAAGCGCTGGCAGCGGGGTTCGCCCGAGTTCCACGGGCCGCTCGCCGAGTACCGGGCCCTGATCGTCAACCACGAGGTCGGCCACTGGCTGGGCCACGGCCACGAGACGTGCCCGGGCCCCGGACGTCCCGCCCCCGCGATGATGCAGCAGATCTACGGGCTGAAGGGGTGCGTCGCCAACGCCTGGCCGTACGGCGCCGACGGCCGCTACCTGGGCGGCCCCGCCGTGCCGTAGCCGGACGCACCCGGGGGTTCAGCCCCGGCGGAAGACCAGCCGTCCGCCGAGCACCGTCGCCACACAGCTCCCGGCGCCCCCGGCGTACAGCGCGGCCAGGTCGGGTACGCCGAACACCGCGAGGTCGGCGGGCCCGCCCGCGGTGAGGCCCGACGCGAAGACCCCGTCCTCCGCACCGGCGGCCAGCGGGTCGAGGAGGGCCGGTGCGGCGGCCGGTCCGGGCGGGTACGCGCGCAGCCCCGAGCGGGCGACGGCGGTGCGCACGGCGGGGCGCGTGAACGGGCCGCGCACGGCGGTCGTGCCGTGCCGCAGCATCCGTTGCAGGCCACGCCGGGCGCTGGCGCCCCAGCGGGCGTCGTCCATCCCGAGCGCGGCGAGGGCGGTGCCGGTGACCGGTTCGGTGCCGAGCTCGTCGGCCTCGCGCGGGTCGGGGTGGTAGGCGGCCTCCAGCAGTGCCGGGGCGGCCGCGTTGAGCAGCCCCGGGGTGATCAGCCCGGACCACCGCCGGACCCGGGCCCCCGGGTGCGCGGCGGTCAGCTCCTGAAACGCACCGACGGCCAGGACCGCGGAGCCCTCCACGACCACGGCGTCCGCGTCCGCCGGTACGCCGCCGCCCGGCCCGCCGTGCACCGCGTCGGCGGCGTGCACCGTCAGCACGGCCGCCGCCTCAGTTGGCGTCGAGGAGCTTCAGCTCCGGGTGGGCGGTGCCGCCCTCCAGCGCGGTGGAGGAGATGTGCGAGACCACCCGGTCGTCGACCGGGTCGTTGGCCGGGTCGTCGTGCACGACGAGGTGCTCGTACGTGGTGGCGCGCTGGGCCGGGACGCGGTCCGCCCGGCGGATCAGGTCGATGATCTCCAGCCGGTTGGAGCGGTGCTTGGCCCCGGCGGAGGAAACGACGTTCTCCTCCAGCATGATCGAGCCGAGGTCGTCGGCGCCGTAGTGCAGCGACAGCTGGCCGACCTCCTTGCCGGTGGTCAGCCAGGAGCCCTGGATGTGGGCGACGTTGTCCAGGAAGATCCGGGCGATGGCGATCATCCGCAGGTACTCGAAGAGCGTGGCCTGCGTCTGCCCCTTCAGCTTGTTGTTCTCCGGCTGGTACGTGTACGGGATGAAGGCGCGGAAGCCGCCGGTGCGGTCCTGCACGTCGCGGATCATCCGCAGGTGCTCGATGCGTTCGGCGTTGGTCTCGCCGGTGCCCATGAGCATGGTGGAGGTGGACTCGACACCGAGCCGGTGGGCGATCTCCATGATCTCCAGCCAGCGCTCGCCGGACTCCTTCAGCGGGGCGATCGCGGTGCGCGGCCGGGCGGGCAGCAGCTCGGCACCGGCACCGGCGAAGGAGTCGAGACCGGCGGCGTGGATCCGCTGGACGGCCTCCTCGACGGAGACCTTGGAGATCCGGGCCATGTGCTCGACCTCGGAGGCGCCCAGCGAGTGGATCACCAGCTGGGGGAACGCCTTCTTGATCGCGGAGAAGTGCTTCTCGTAGTACTCGACGCCGTAGTCCGGGTGGTGGCCGCCCTGGAACATGATCTGCGTGCCGCCCAGCTCGACGGTCTCCGCGCAGCGGCGCAGGATGTCGTCCAGGTCGCGGGTCCAGCCCTTGGCGGTGTCCTTCGGCGCGGCGTAGAAGGCGCAGAACTTGCAGGCCGTGACGCACACGTTCGTGTAGTTGATGTTGCGCTCGATGATGTACGTCGCGATGTGCTCCGTACCGGCGTAACGGCGGCGGCGCACGGCGTCGGCGGCCGCGCCCAGCGCGTGCAGCGGCGCCGAGCGGTAGAGGTCGAGCGCCTCCTCGGGAGTGATCCGGCCGCCCTCGGCGGCTCGGTCGAGGATGGGCTGGAGGTCGGCCTTCTCGGTCACCGGGCGTCACCTTTCGGCGGTTTTTGAGCGGATCCACGGACCGGCTCAGCGTACGCCAGCCGTCTTCGGGCTCAGTCGTCGGACCTGCTGAGCGTGGCGTACGGGAGTCCGGCGTCGCGTTCCTCGGACCGGAAGCGCAGGGTGCCGTCGGCGGCCCGGGTGAAGTGCACGTCGGTGGTGGTGGAGGTGCACAGGCCCGGGGTGCTGGGCCGGTCCGGGTCGACGCGCTCGCGGAGCTTCAGCTCCTGCGCGGTGCCGGAGGTGAGGCTGGCGACGCTGTTGCAGCGGACCGTGAGGCCGAGGCTGCTGATCTCGGTGGTCATGCGGACCACGTCCTCGCCCCGCTTCCCCGCGGTGAAGACGGCGGTGAGCATGCCGTGCGCCTGGCCGGTGGTCTTCTCGGTGACCGGCCCCTTCCAGGTGCCGACGAACTCCTTCGGCAGCTCGCCGACCTCCTCCGGGCCCGCGGTCGCGGCGGGCGGGGTGGCGGCCTCCCCGCCGTGCCCGGCGTCGGAGTGGGTGCTGCCGCCCGGGAACAGGTCGAGGAGGAACGCGCCGCCCACGGTCACCGCCGCGAGCGCGCCCGCCACCGCGAGGGCGACGGTGCAGCTCACCCTCCGGCGTCGGCCCGGGCCCCCGTCCCCGTCCCGGTCCCGGCCCACCCCGACGGTGAGAGCGCCGTGGGCCTCGCGCCCGCGCGGTCCGGGCAGCCCGGACGCACCGCCGCGCGGCGCCGCGCGGAGACTCCCCGACGTGCCGTAACCGCTCGCCGTCCCACCCGGCCCGCCGCCCGTGCCGGGGTCCGCCGGCCACGAGGGCAGTACGCCCGGGTGGGTCAGCCGGGTCGGGTCGTGGGTGGGGAACGGCCTGGCCGGCGAGCCGAACCCGCCGCCCACGCCGCTGGTCCCGGTCGCGCCGCCCCCGTCGCTCTGCGTGGTGCCCGGCCCCCAGGCCGCGCCGCTGAACGGCACCGGCCCCGACTGCACCGGCGTGTCCTGCGGCTCCAGGTCCAGCAGCGCCACCGCGGTCCGGCTGACCTCGCGCTCCACCGGGCCGGGCAGCCAGCCGGCCGTCACCAGCGCGGCGGCCCCGTCCGGCGCCAGCCGCCGGGCCAGCTCCCGGGGCGTGGGCCGGTCCCCGGGCTCCTTCTCCAGGCACCCGGCGACGACCTCCAGCAGATCCCCGGTCAGCTCCCCCAGCTCCGGCTCCTCGTGCACCACCTTGTAGAGGAGCACCGCCGAGGAGTCGCCGAGGAAGGGGGCGCTGCCGGTCGCCGCGTACGCGAGTACCGCGCCGAGCGAGAAGACGTCGGCCGCGCCCGAGATGTCGGTGCCCCGGATCTGTTCCGGGGCCATGTAGCCGGGCGAGCCGACCGAGACCCCGGTCGAGGTGAGCGAGGCGGTGGCACCGAGCGCGCGGGCGATCCCGAAGTCGATCAGCCGGGGGCCGTCCAGGGCCAGCAGTACGTTGGACGGCTTCACGTCGCGGTGGATGACGCCCTGCTCGTGGACGGCGGCCAGCGCCTCGCCGAGCCCCGCCCCCAGGGTCCGTACCGCGCTCTCGGGCAGCGGCCCGTGCTCCTGGATCGCGTCGGAGAGCGGCGGACCCGCCACATAGCCGGTGGCGACCCACGGAATGGGCGCGTCCGGGTCCGCGTCCAGCACGGGGGCCGTCCACTGCGCGCCGATCCGCCGCGCCGCGTCCACCTCGCGCCGGAACCGGGCGCGGAACTGCTCGTCGAGTGCGAAATGCGGGTGCACGACCTTGACCGCGACGGTGCGTCCGCCCGCGCTGCGCCCCAGATAGACCCGTCCCATGCCGCCCGCACCGAGTCTGCCGAGCAGTCGGTAGGCACCGACGGTCAGCGGTTCGCCGGCTTCCAGCGGCTGCATATGTGGACTCCCCTGCTGTACCGGCCCGACCTCCGACCGAAGCCTAGGGGGCGAAGGTCATCGGGTCCCAGGGGAAACCATCCGCCTATTTCGCCCCCAAGGGAACGAAGAACAACTTTCGGCACAACAAAAGGCGCGAATGAGTCGTTCACCCGAGCGATTCCACGCCAGGGCCCCGACCTGGCCCAGACCTGTCCGGGAATCGGTTATTCATCGCTTATTCGTCCGAATCCAGGCGGACCGGCGGAAGGAACACCGCAGAGCGCGGGGCACGACGGAAGGAACACCGGACGACCGGGCGGGCGACAGAAGGAACGCCGGGGAGAACACCCGGAAGAACGCCCGGGAGAACACCGGAAGGACGGCGCGGGATAAGCGGCCGGGAAAGTTCGGAATTCACCCATCCCCCGCCTTTGGGGCACGCCTCGGGCCCCGCCCGGAGACACACCTCGGGCCCCTGTCCGGGCCGGACCCGTTTCGGTCCGGCCCGGACAGGGGCCCATGGCTCACGGCTCGTGGCGCGCGCTCCGCCGGGTCAGCCGCCGAGCAGCTCCACGTTCACATCGGCCGGGAAGCCGGTCGTGGGGCCGACCCGGCGGGCGAACTCCCGCACGCCCGCCAGCTGGTCCGGGCCGAAGCGGAAGTCCAGGGTGGTGAAGTACCGCTCCAGCACCTCGGAGTCGAACGCCTCCCAGCGCGCCGCCTGCTCCGCGACCTTGGTGACCTCCTCCAGCGAGAGGTCCCGCGAGGCCAGGAACGCCTCGTGCACCTTGGCGGCCTGCTCGGGCTCGCGCGCCAGGAAGTCCTTGCGGGCCGCCCAGACCGCGAAGACGAACGGCAGTCCCGTCCAGTCCTTCCACATCCGGCCCAGGTCGTGGACCTGGAGGCCGAGCCGGGGCGCGTCGTGCAGATTGGCGCGCAGCGCGGCGTCGCCGATGAGCACCGCGGCGTCCGCCTCCTGCATCATCAGGCCGAGGTCCGGCGGGCAGGTGTAGTAGTCGGGGGTGACCCCGTACCGCTCGGCCAGCAGCAGCTGGGCCAGGCGCACGGAGGTCCGCGAGGTCGAGCCGAGCGCCACCCGGGCCCGGTCGAGCCGGTCCAGCGGCACCTGCGACACGATCACGCACGACATGACGGGCCCGTCGCAGCCCACCGCGATGTCGGGGAAGGCGACCAGGTCGTCGGCGTTGCGCAGGAACTCGACCAGCGTGACGGGGCCGATGTCCAGATCGCCCTTGATCAGCTGCTCGCTGAGCTTCTCCGGGGTGTCCTTCGACAGCTCCAGGTCGAGCAGGGTCCCGGTCCGTGCCAGGCCCCAGTAGAGGGGAAGGCAGTTCAGGAACTGGATGTGGCCGACGCGCGGCCGGCTGCGGCGGTCGTCGCCTGCGACGGCCGAGACGGTTGAGACGGTTGAATTGTCCACATCGCGAGGCTAGACCTGTGGCACGAAACCGACGGCACCGGGGGCTCGGGACGCGCCCCGCGCCACCCCGAGGACGTTCCGGAGTCGGCCGGAAGCCGCCCGGAAGGGGCACTTCGTACGCCGCGAAGTCACCCGTGCGACACCCTCCCGTACGCCCACTTCAAGGGCGCGCGGAGGGGCCAATCAAACATCCGGGTGAAGTGATCTTTCCCTCTACCGTTCGATACACGCTGCGTGCTAGGCTCGACGCAAGTTGCAGTTTGGTTTCCCTTGCAGTACAGAGCCTGCGGAGCATGTAACCCGCAGGCTTTTGTAGTTTTCAGACTTCTATGCAGGTTCTGGAGCAGGGCAACCCTTTGGCCCAAGGAGGGCTTATGGCTACCGGAACCGTCAAGTGGTTCAACGCTGAAAAGGGCTTCGGCTTCATCGCCCAGGACGGCGGCGGCCCGGATGTCTTCGTCCACTACTCCGCGATCAACGCGTCCGGGTTCCGCTCCCTCGAGGAGAACCAGGTCGTGAACTTCGACGTCACTCAGGGACCCAAGGGTCCGCAGGCTGAGAACGTCACCCCGGCCTAGTTGCCCGGGTCGGCCGATCGCGGCCGGCTAGTAGTACCCAAGGAGCCCCGCTCCTCCGCTTCGGCGGGGAACGGGGCTCCTGCCTTTTCACCCCTTGTTCCACCACCCGCTCCCCCGCCTTCCCGCCGCTTTTCCCGCGCCGTTCACGCGTCGGCCGGCCGGTGTTCCGTACGGCTTTCTCCGCCCCCTTTCCACCGCGTTCCCTTCTTCCGCCGCCGGGCCGTGCGAGGGCGGCGCTTGACCTTGACACCGTGTGAACCGGTGGACTCGGAGACGTCATGTTCACCATCGGAGACTTCGCCAGGTACGGGCGGGTATCGGCCCGGATGCTGCGTCATTACGACGCCATCGGGCTGCTGCACCCCGACCGCACCGACCCCGCCACCGGCTACCGCTTCTACGGAGCCGCCCAGCTCTCGCGCCTCAACCGCGTCATCGCTCTCAAGGATCTCGGCTTCACGCTTCAGCAGGTGCAGGCCATCCTCGACGAGCAGGTGGGGCCGGAGGAGCTGCGCGGAATGCTGCGGCTGCGCCGGGCCGAGCTGGAGGAGGCCATGCGGGCGGCGGCCGCCCGGCTGGCGCAGGTCGAGGCGAGGCTCCGGTCGATCGAGAGCGAGGGACGCATGTCCACGAACGACGTCGTCGTCAAGCAGGTCCCGGCGGTACGGGTCGCCGAGCTGTCCGGCATCGCGGCGAGCTACGGGCCGGAACACATCACGCCCGTGATCGGGCCGCTGTACGAGCGGCTGTTCCCCCTGCTCGGCGGCACCGGCGTCCGCCCGGGCGGACCGGGGATCGCGTACTACGAGGACGCCCCGGAGGGTGGCGGCGCGGTCGTCGTCCACGCGGGGGTCACGGTGTCCGCACCGGTGGGCCCGGTGGGCGACACCGGGATCACGGTGGTCGAGCTGCCCGCGTTCGAGGCGGCGACCATCGTCCACCACGGCTCGATGGACGGCGTGCTGCCGACCTCCCAGGCCCTGGCCCACTGGATCGACGCGAACGGTCACCGGTCCCTGGGGTACACCCGGGAGGTCAGCCTGGAGTGCCCCGAGGACAGGAGCCAGTGGGTGACGGAGCTCCAGGAGCCGATCACCGGGGCGTGACGCGGAGGGCGGGGCGGGGCTGCTCCCGCCTCCGCCACGTACCTCTCTAGAGGGTGCCGGCCGGGGCGGGAACCGGTGTGCCACCGGTGTTCCGGGCCTCGTCCCGGTCGTGCGCGACGATGCCCAGGATCTCGTCGGCGAGCTGCTGCGGGTGGGCGGTCCCCAGGGGCGTGCTCAGGCTGATCCAGGTGGAGTAGTGGACGGATCCTCCCGGGCCTGCCAGGCCGTCCGACTCCCTGACGACCGACCATTCCGAGTCGCCGCGGTGGAAGGTGTACTCGTCGTGGTCGGCGACGATCGTGATGTCGCAGCCGCACCCGAACCCCTCGTCGTCGTCCGGGTCGTACGCGCCGTCCTCGTGGCGGGTGTTCAGCGTCACGGTCCCGTCGTGCCGTCCGCCGAGCAGGGCCGCCACGGCCACCACGGTCCGGTGGACGTCGGCGGGCACCGGGGCCGAGCAGGGAGCGGCGTGCAGGGCACGCACCGTGGTGGAGGCGTGCCGGGCGATCTGTGCGTGGACCGCCTCGGACACCGAGCGCATCGCCTCCAGGGCGTCATCCAGGTCCGCCGACGGTCCGGCCTCGCCGCGCCCGGCGATCCGGCCGGTCGCCAGCGCGAGTTCCCGGAGCGCGTCGGCGCCGTGCCGGAGCTGGACGAGGAGTGCCGAGGCGACCGTCGCGGCGTCCCGCGTGGTGTAGAGGGACCAGGGGTCCGACAGGGTCCGGGCCACGGCCCCGGCGGTCTCCGCCGCCGCACAGGCCAGCTCCGTCGTTCCTTCGGGGTCGTGCACACCGTGCTCGACCGCGGCGCGCACCTCCGGGACGAGGTCGCCGTACCGGTCGGCGGCCTGCTCGTACAGGGCGCTCCACGGAGCGTCGTCGGGGCCGGCTGTCGGGGTCTGGTGGTGGGGCATGCCCGGGATCCTGTCAGAGCCGACGCGGCGTCGGGCCGTCCCGGAACCGGGTCCAGGGCGCCGCCGAGGGGGTGGGGCCCGGTCGCCCGTTCGGACATCGGCGTCGGCGGCGACGGGCGGAATTCACCCGAACCGATGACCCCGTCGGAAGAGTTGACGGTGGGTGCCTCACCGGGCTCCCGGCGGGCGGCCGGGAGGAGGTACCGGAAAGAAAGATGTGACACTTCCCGGGCGGAGTGTCACATCTTCTTTCCACCCTCCACACCTACCCCGCTACCGCCCGCCGCCGGGGCCCGGCCACAGGCCGTCGTCCGTGAGTCCCAGCAGGTCGATCGCGTTCCTCCGGACGATCCGGTCGACCACGTCAGCGTCCAGATGTCCCATCTGCGCCTCGCCGACCTCGCGGGACTTGGGCCAGGTGGAGTCGGAGTGCGGGTAGTCCGTCTCGTACAGGACGTTGCCGACGCCGATCGCGTCCAGGTTCCGCAGCCCGAAGGCGTCGTCGAAGAAACACCCGTAGACATGGTCGGCGAACAGCTCCGACGGCGGACGGTGCACCTTGTCGGCGACGCCGCCCCAGCCCCGGTTCTCCTCCCAGACCACGTCGGCGCGTTCCAGGATGTACGGGATCCAGCCGATCTGCCCCTCCGCGTACATGATCCGGAGGTTGGGGAACCGTTCGAACTTGCCGCTCATCAGCCAGTCGACCATGGAGAAGCAGCAGTTGGCGAAGGTGATCGTGGAACCGACCGCGGGCGGGGCGTCGGCCGAGGTGGACGGCATCTTCGAGGACGAGCCGATGTGCATCGCGATCACCGTCCCCGTCTCGTCACAGGCCCGCAGGAAGGGATCCCACTCGTCCGTGTGAATCGACGGGAGCCCCAGATGCGGGGGTATCTCCGAGAACGCCACGGCGCGTACCCCCCGTGCCGCGTTGCGCCGGACCTCCGCGGCGGCCAGTTCCGCGTCCCAGAGCGGGATCAGGGTGAGCGGGACGAGGCGGCCCCGCGCCTCGGGTCCGCACCACTCCTCGACCATCCAGTCGTTGTACGCGCGCACCCCGAGCAGCCCCAGTTCACGGTCGTTCGCTTCGGTGAAGGTCTGGCCGCAGAAGCGCGGGAAGGTGGGGAAGCAGAGCGCGGACTGGACGTGGTTGACGTCCATGTCGGCGAGCCGCTCCGGCACCGAGAACGAACCGGGACGCATCTGCTCGTAGGTGATGATCTCCAGCTTGATCTCGTCCCGGTCGTAGCCGACCGCGGTGTCGAGGCGGGTCAGCGGGCGGTGCAGGTCCTCGTACACCCACCAGTCGCCGACCGGCCCGTCGTCGCCCTTCTCCCCCATCACGGGCGCGAACTTTCCGCCCATGAAGGTCATTTCCTTCAGCGGGGCACGAACGATCCGCGGACCGCGGTCGAGGTACTTGGACGGGAGCCGGTCCCGCCAGACATGAGCGGGCTCCACCGTGTGGTCGTCCACCGAGATGATCTTCGGGAAGGTCTCCATGCCTTCCACGGTAGCGCTGATCTGACGAACCGTCAGCTCCCTGGACCGGACCCCGTCCGGAAACGGCGTCGAGGGCTTGCAGGGCTTGTGCAGAGAGCCACCCACTGCTGACGCGCCCGCCCCGGACAAGGCAGACTGTTGAGCGCGATACCAGCGGTACCGACCAATCCGGATCCACCCGCCCCCGACCGGCGCACGGGCGGGCACATCCAGGCGGACCGCGTCAGCGCGCAGGGCAGCACCGGCGGGGCGAGCAGGGCAGGGGGCGGCAATGGACCGTGACAACGAACCACGCGTTCCGGAACCACGTGTTCCGCAACAGCGGCAGGTGCACGGCGCCGATCTGCGGTTCGCCGTGCTCGGTCCGGTACGGGCCTGGCGCGGCGGCGAGGCCCTGTCCTCGGGCTCACCGCAGCAGCGGGCCCTGCTGGCGGCGCTGCTGCTGCGCGGTGGACGCACGGCCACCGCCGCCGAGCTGATCGACGCGATCTGGGGCGAGGAGCCGCCCTCGCAGGCGCTCGCCGCGATACGGACGTACGCCTCCCGGCTCCGCAAGGTCCTCGACCCGCAGACGCTGGTCAGCGACGCCGGCGGGTACGCGATCCGGGCCGGCCGGGACGGTCTCGACGTCGACGTCGTGCGCGACCTGGCGGCCGAGGCGGAGAAGGCCCGCGCGAACGGGGACCTCGGCCGGGCCAGGGTCCTGCTCGACGAGGCGCTCGGGCTGTGGGACGGCGAGGCCCTGGCCTCCGTGCCCGGCCCGTACGCGGAGAACCAGCGCACCCGGCTGGAGGAGTGGCGGCTCCAGCTCACCGAGACCCGGCTGGACCTGGACCTGGAGGTCGGCCACCACGCGGAGGCGGTCTCCGAGCTGACCGCGCTGACGGCCGCGCACCCGCTGCGGGAGCGGCTGCGCGAGCTCCTGATGATCGCCCTGTACCGCAGCGGCCGGCAGGCCGAGGCGCTGGCCGTCTACGCCGACACCCGGCGGCTGCTCTCCGAGGAACTGGGCGTGGACCCGCGCCCCGAGCTGGCCCAGCTCCAGCAGCGCATCCTGCGCGCCGACGAGGAGCTGGCCCGCTCCGCCGCCGCACCGGCCCCGGCGAGCGCGCCGGTACGGCCCGCCCAGCTCCCGGCCACCGTGCCGGACTTCACCGGCCGCGCCTCGTTCGTCCGCGAGCTGGGCGACCGGCTGGCGACCGCCGAGGGCTCCGTGATGGCCGTCTCGGCGCTGGCCGGCATCGGCGGCGTCGGCAAGACGACCCTCGCCGTGCACGTCGCCCACCAGGCCCGCCAGCACTTCCCGGACGGCCAGCTGTACGTGGACCTCCAGGGCGCCGGGGCGCGGGCCGCCGAGCCGGAGACCGTGCTCGGCGCGTTCCTGCGCGCCCTGGGCACCGCGGACTCGGCGATCCCCGACTCCCTGGACGAGCGCGCCGCGCTGTACCGCTCCACGCTCGACGGCCGCCGCGTCCTGATCCTCCTCGACAACGCCCACGACGCGGCCCAGGTCCGCCCGCTGCTGCCGGGCACCGCGGGGTGCGCGGCGCTGATCACCAGCCGGGTACGGATGGTCGACCTGGCCGGTTCGCATCTGGTCGACCTGGACGTGATGTCGCCGGAGGAGGCGCTCCAGCTCTTCACCCGGATCGTGGGCGAGGAGCGCATCACCTCGGAGCGCGACGCCGCCCTCGACGTGGTCGCCGCCTGCGGTTTCCTCCCGCTGGCCATCCGGATCGCCGCCTCCCGGCTGGCCGCCCGACGCACCTGGACGGTCTCCGTGCTGGCCGCCAAGCTCGCGGACGAGCGGCGCCGCCTGGACGAACTCCAGGCGGGCGACCTCGCGGTGAAGGCCACCTTCGAGCTGGGCTACGGCCAGCTGGAGCCCGCCCAGGCCCGCGCCTTCCGGCTCCTGGGCCTGGCGGACGGCCCGGACATCTCACTGGCCGCCGCGGCCGCCCTGCTCGACCTGGAGGCCCACACGGCGGAGGACCTCCTGGAGGCCCTGGTCGACACCAGCCTCCTGGAGTCCGCGGCGCCCGGCCGGTACCGCTACCACGACCTGGTGCGCCTCTACGCGCGCTCCTGCGCGGAACGGGACGAACAGGGCCCGGACGAGCGCGAGTCGGCGCTCTCCCGGCTGCTGGACTTCTACCTGGCGACGGCGGCGGGCGTGTACGCGCTGGAGCGGCCGGGGGACCGTACCGTCGCCCATCTGGAACGCACGGAGTCCCGGGGCCTGTCGTTCGCCGACCACGGCAAGGCACTGGACTGGCTCTACTCCGAGGCCAGTTCCCTGTTGTCCTGTGCCCAGCAGTCGGTGACCCCGCAGACCATACGACGGAGCGTGGACCTCCTTCTGGCCTGCAAGGACCTCGCCGAGTCCGGCGCCAACTCACGCCAGTTCGAGTCCGCCGCCACCGCGGTGACCGATGCCGCGGTGGTGGCGAACGATCCGCGCTCGGAGGCCCGTGCGCGGACGACTCTCGCGCAGGTGCACAGCACCGCCGGCCGTTTCGACGAGGCCGAGAAGGAAGCCCGCCGGGCCATGGACCTGGCACCTTCGACGGACGACGTGTGGACCCGCTGCAACGCCCTCAACGAACTCGGGATCATCGCCGGATACCGGAACCGGTTCGACGAGGCGGAGGCCCTGCTCCGGCAGACCGTCGCCGCGTTCCGGGCCGACGCGAACCAGCCCGGCGAGGCGAGCGCCCTGTGCAACCTGTCCCGGATCCTGCTCGCCGTCGGGCAGACCACGAGCGCGGTGGAACTGGCCAGCGAAGGGGTGGCCCTCTACAACCGCATGGGTCTCACCCTCCGTCTGGCCAACGGCCGTTACGCCCTGGGGATCGCCCTGGCACGCGCGGGCCGGTCGGACGAGGCACAGGAGAGGCTGGTCGAAGCGCTGTCCGTCTTCCGGGACAGCCGTCAGAAGCTCTGGGAGGGGATGACCCTCTTCCGGCTGGCCGAGATCCATCTCGACGCCGGACGTTCCGCACAATCTGCGGGGCTCGCCGAGCAAGCCCTGACGGTTCTGCTGCACGTGGGGGGAGAATGGCGTCGCGCCAATGTGCTGACGACGCTCGGGAAAGCCCTTCAGGGCATAGGGCAGGAGGGCCGGGCGCGGGCCTGCTGGCGTGAGGCGCTGTCCGTCTTCGACCACCTGCGGGCGCCCGAGGCCGACGTCGCCCGTCGGCTGCTGTCCTCCTCGGCGGGCTCCAGGACCCCCTGACGGGCGTTCATCATTCGTTTATCTCCCAGGGGCACCCTCGTACCTGTCGATGCGTCGCGTCGGGGGGCAGACGGATCGACAGGGGGACCGCGCACTAAGGTGAACGGCTCTGAACAGCCCGCCCGGCAGTCCACGGGGGAACAGCCGGGCGGGCTTGGCCGACCGTCCATGTACCTGAGCAATGGAGTTCACGAGATGAGCGACGAGAAGAAGATCACGGTGCCGAAGCAGGCGCCGGGCACCACGGGGGACATCAAGCCCACGGACAGCCACATGACCGGCGAGCCCAAGATCAAGCCCATGGACAGCCACATGACCGGCGAGCCCGAGATCAAGCCCATGGACAGCCACATGACCGGGGCCGACCCCCGCTAGTTCTTCATGTGACGGGGAGCGGCCGCGGCGGCGCGGAGGGGGAGCCGTCGCGATCGCCGCACAGCGCGGACGCGCCACGGGGGACGTGGGCGCGCCGCGCACCGGAAGAGGGGTACGGGCTGGGGGCCCGTACCCCTCTTCGCGTGTGCCGGCCGGTTCAGGGGCGGCGCGCGCGGAGTTCGCCCTTCAGGACCTTGCCGCTCGCGTTGCGGGGGAGGTCGGGGACGAACTCGACGGCGCGCGGGACCTTGTAGTTCGCCATCTCGCGGCGGGACCAGGCGATCAGGTCGTCGGCGGTGAGCGTGGCGCCGGGCCGGCGGACCGCGTACGCCTTGCCGACCTCGCCCAGGCGGGGGTCCGGGACGCCGATGACGGCGACGTCGGCCACGTCCGGGTGGAGGCCGAGGAGCTGTTCGATCTCGGCCGGGTACGCGTTGAAGCCGCCGACGATGAACATGTCCTTGATCCGGTCGGTGATCCTCAGGTTGCCGTGCTCGTCGAGTACGCCGACGTCACCGGTGCGCAGCCAGCCGTCCGGGGTGATCGCGGCGGCCGTGGTGTCCGGGTCCTCGAAGTAGCCGCCCATCACGTGGAAGCCCCGGACCAGGATCTCGCCGGGATGGCCCGGTTCGGCCAGCACCCGGACCTCCGTGCCCGGGATCGCCCGGCCCGAGGTGGCGGCGATGGTCTCCGCCGGGTCGCCGCGCCGGCACATGGTGACGATGCCGCTCGCCTCGGAGAGGCCGTACGCGGTGAGGACCGTGGAGACCCGCAGCTCCGTGCGGAGCCGTTCCACCAGCCGCAGCGGGACCACCGCCGCGCCCGTCACCACCAGGCGGAGGGCGGAGAGGTCGTGGGCGTCCCGGGCCGGGTGGTCCAGCAGGGACTGGTGGAGGGTGGGCGGGCCGGGCAGCACCGAGATCCGTTCCGCGGCGATGTTGGCCAGGGCGGTGTCCACGTTGAACACCGGCTGCGGGACCATCGTGGCGCCCCGCATCAGGCAGGCGAGGACGCCCGCCTTGTAGCCGAAGGTGTGGAAGAAGGGGTTCACGATCAGATAGCGGTCGCCCTCGCGCAGGCCCGCGAGTTCGCTCCAGATCGCGTAGCAGCGGAGCGTCTGGGCGTGGGTGATGGCCGCGCCCTTGGGGCGGCCCGTGGTGCCCGAGGTGTAGATGATGTCGGAGAGGTCCGAGGGGGCGAGGGTCCCGGCCCTGGCCCGGACCGCCTCCGTCGGCACGGCCTCCCCCGCCGCCAGGAAGTCCTTCCAGGTGAGGTAGTCGTCGGGGGCGGTGTCGGCCAGCACCACCACCTTCTCCAGGTGCGGGAGCTCGGCCTCGGCCCGGCGCAGTGACGCCACGTACGAGGTGCCGAGGAAGGTGCCCGTGACGAAGAGGAGCTTCGCCCGGCTGCGGTCGAGGACGTACGCCGCCTCCGTGCCCTTGAAGCGGGTGTTGAGGGGGACGAGGACCGCGCCCGCCGTGACGGCCCCGAGCGCGGAGACGATCCAGTCCAGGGTGTTGGGGGCCCAGACCGCGACCCGGTCCCCCGGCTCGACGCCCGAGGCCAGGCACGCGGCGGCGGCCCGCTCCACCCGCTCGCCCAGCTCGGCGTAGGAGACCCGGACGCGCCCCTCGACGACCGCCTCCCGGTCCCCGTACCGGCGCGCCGCCGCCTGAACCAGCTCCGGGATGGTGCCCCACTCCTCGTCGCCGCGCATCGCTCGCCCTCCCTGACGCAGTAGCTGACTATCCGTCAGATTAGCTGTAGCCTCTGCCGCTGTCAGCAGTCATGACGGCCTGGGAGGTGGCGGTGGCGGCACTCAAGGACGCGACGGCGATAGCCGGAATTGGGCAGACGGCCTTCGCGAAACAACTGCCGGAATCCGAGAAGACCTTGGCCTGCCGGGCCATCGTCGCGGCGCTCGACGACGCGGGCATCCCCGCGTCCGAGGTGGACGGGTTCGCCTCGTACACGATGGAGGAGACCGACGAGGTCGAGATCGCCAAGGCCATCGGCGCCGGCGACGTGACCTTCTTCAGCAAGGTGGGGTACGGGGGCGGCGGCTCCTGCGCGACCATCGCCCATCTGGCCGCCGCGGTGGCGACCGGGCAGGCGAGCGTGGGCGTCGCCTGGCGGTCGCGGAAGCGGGGCTCGGGGCCCCGGCCCTGGAAGAACACCACCGCGCAACTGCCCACCCCGGCGCAGTGGACCCGCCCGTACGGGCTGCTGCGGCCGGCCGACGAGATCGGGATGCTGGCCCGCCGGTACATGCACGAGTACGGGGCCACCCGCGACCACCTCTTCAACGTCGCCCTCGCCTGCCGCAACCGCGCCAACCAGAACCCGGACGCGATGATGTACGAGCGGCCGCTGACCCGCGACATGTATATGACCTCGCGCTGGATCAGCGAACCGCTCTGCCTCTTCGACAACTGCCTGGAGACGGACGGCGCGCTGGCCTGCGTGATCGTCTCGGCCGAGCGGGCCCGGGACTGCCGGCAGAAGCCCGTGTACATCCACTCCGTCGCGCAGGGGCTGCCCGCCCAGCACCACGGGATGGTCAACTACTGGAACGACGACCCGCTCTCCGGCCCCGCCTGGACGGCCGCCCGGCAGCTGTGGAAGCAGGCCGACTTCGGGCCCGGGGACGTGGACGTGGCCCAGATCTACGACGCGTTCACCCCGCTCATCCCGCTCTCCCTGGAGGGGTACGGCTTCTGCGGGCGCGGCGAGGGCGCGGCGTTCACCGAGGGCGGGGCGCTGGAGAGCGGCGGGCGGCTGCCCATCAACACCGGCGGCGGCGGGCTGAGCGAGGCGTACGTGCACGGCTTCAACCTGATCACCGAGGGCGTGAAGCAGCTGCGCGGCGTCTCCACCGCCCAGGTCCCGGACGCCGGGACGTGCCTGGTCACCGCCGGTGAGGGTGTGCCCACCTCCGCCGTACTGCTGAGGAGCTGAGGAGTCGTCATGGCAACGGAGACGGACGGGCTGCTGACGCCCGTGGTGGACGAGGACGGCGCGCCGTTCTGGGAGTACGCGGCCCGCAGCGAGCTGCGGGTGCAGGCCTGCGCCGACGAGGGGTGCCGCAAGCTCCGGTTCCCGCCCCGGCCGTGCTGCCCGCACTGCCAGTCCTTCGACAGCGAGTGGCGGCGGATGAGCGGGCGGGGCCGGATCTGGTCGTACGTGCTGCCGCATCCGCCGCTGCTGCCCGCGTACGCGGCCCAGGCCCCGTACAACGCGGTGGTGGTGGAGTTGGCGGAGGCCCCGTCGATCCGGCTGGTCGGGAACGTGGTGAGCGGGCCGGACGCCCCGCTGGACTCGGTCGACCCGGCGCGGCTGCGGATCGGCGCGACGGTGCGGGCGGTGTTCTGCCCGGACGCCTCCGGGCGGACGCTGGTGCGCTGGCTGCTGGAGCGGTGAGCGTCGATGACGCTGCGCACCGAGACGGACAAGGCGACCGGGGTCGCGCTCGTCACCCTGGACCGGCCGGAGCGGCTGAACGCGATCGACCTGGCCACGGCGGGTGAACTGGCGGCGGCCTGGCAGGCGTTCCGGCACGACGACACGGTGCGGGCGGTGGTCCTGACCGGGGCGGGCGGGCGGGCGTTCTGCACCGGGATCGACCGGGACGCCGAGGTGCCGCAGCCCTCCTCCCCGTACACGATCGACGATCCGCTGCTGGCGGTCGGGCCGAAGGCGAACGATCTGTGGAAGCCGGTGGTCGCGGCGGTGGAGGGGATGGCCTGCGGCGGGGCGTTCTACCTGCTGGGCGAGGCGGAGTTCGTGATCGCGTCGCAGGACGCGACGTTCTTCGACCCGCACACCGCGTACGGCATGGTCAGCGCGTACGAGTCGATCGCGATGGCGCAGCGGATGCCGTTCGGGGAGGTGGCCCGGATGGCGCTGATGGGGACGGCCGAACGGGTCTCGGCCCGGCGGGCGTACGAGACCGGGCTGGTCAGCGAGGTGACGGAGCCGGGCGGCGCGGTGGAGGCGGCGCTGCGGGCGGCCGGGGTGATCGCCGGGTACTCGACGGAGGCGGTGCAGGGGACAGTGCGGGCGGTGTGGTCCGCGCGGGAGGCGGCCCGGACGCAGGCCATGGCCCACGCCCCGCATCTGATCGCGCTCGGGAACCTGCCGCCGGAGCGGCAGGCAGAGCTGTTCCGGGGCCGGGGTCGGGAGCGGGGCGAGGGCCGGGGCTCCGGTTCGTTCCGGATCCGCTGACCGGGGCCGCGACGGCGAAGGCCCGTCCCGCCCCCGCTGACCGGGCGGGGGCGGAACGGGCCGGGGCCGTGAACGGGCCGGGACGACGGGTCAGTAGGTCATCTCGGCGTCGGCCCGGCACTTCCTCACCTGGGCGGCCTTGCCCGGGTGGTCCATCCGTACGTCGATCTCCACGACGTCGCCGCCCTCGGCGTCCTGGTACGCGGTGCCGGTGTCGACGGTCCTGCCCCGGGCGTCGAGGAAGTCCACCTCGATCTCGTAGCTGTGCGAACCGGTGGTGCCGGCCGTGAGGCTGACGGTGGAGAAGGTGGCCGCCTTGCCCTTGCGCTTGTTCTTACTCCTGCTCCTGCTCTCGCCGGGACCGGCGCAGCGGACGACGGAGACCAGGGGTGCGTCGCTGGTGGTGGGGCTCGGGGTCTCCGTCGCGTAGTCGGTGTTGTCCGAGGACCCGCTCGACGATCCGTAGTCGTCATCGTCGTAGTCGCTGCGGTAGCCGTTGTTGCTCTTCTTGGAGTTGGAGCAGCCGCCACCACTGCTGCTCGAACCGTGGCTCTTGCTCTTGCTCTTGCCCGAACCGCCGCGTCCGTGGCCGGACGTGGAGAAACCGGTGAGTGCGAGTACTACCGCGATCAGTACCGCGGACAGCTTGACATGCCGCATCATCGATGCAGCCCCCCTTGCGCTGTTGCCCTGATGTGCACTTGTCGAACGACCGTGCGTCACGCTAGCGCACGGTGGCGGGGTGGGGCGGGCGGGCGTAGCGTCGTGCCGAGAGCGGTGCAGTGCCGTGACACCGGTCCGTGCACGCGGGAGGCCGAGATGATCCGCGCAGTCCTCGGCCCGGTCATCGCTCTCACCGGAGCGGCGGCCGCCGTGCTGAGCCCCTTCCGTGACTGGTACGACGGTCGCCCCGGGCGCGAGTACCGGGTCGGCGAGCTGTTCACCCATGTCACCGCCGGGCGGCCGGAGCCGCTGGGGTCGATGCTGCTCGTTTTCCTCTGCGCCGTTCTGCTGGCGGTGCTCGGGGTGGCGCTGCGCTCGCGGTGGACGGTGGGTGCGGCGGGGTTCCTGGTGCTGGGGTTCACCGTGCTGTGGATGGTGCGTCAGGGGCAGGCGGCGGGCAGCCTGGCGGTCGCGGGGGACGGCTCGGGGCTGGGGTGGGGCGTGGCCGGGGCGCTGGTGGGCGGAGTGCTGATGGTGGTGGGGGCGGTGGTGATGCCGGGGCGGCGGAGGCCGGCGGGCGCGGAGGCCGAGGAGCTGTTCACGGCGCCGGACGCGCGGCATCCGGACACCTGGCCGCCGACGCAGGAGCCGGGGCCCTCGGTGCAGACGAGCACGCTGCCGGAGCCCGAACCGGAGCTGTACACGGGGCCGGACCCGCAGGACGGACCCCGTACCCCGCCGGACGGGCCAAACACATCGGGCCCGAAGCCGGGCCCGGAGGACGAGCGCGGTCCCGGGGCGTAGGAAACACGCCCCGGGGCGGTGTCACACCCGGGCCCGGTTGCCGGTTCCCGTGCCCTTCAGCGCGTCCAGCGCGTACACGCAGCGGTCCTTGCTGCACGCGTACACGACGCCGCCCTGTGCCACGGGCGAGCCGGTGATCTCGCCGCCCGTCGCCAGTTTCCAGCGGAGCTGGCCGCCCACCGCGTCCAGGGTGTAGAGGACGTGGTCGGCGGAGCCGAAGTGGACCCGGCCGTCGGCGACCACCGGGGAGCCGACCACCTCGCCGCCCGCCGCGAACCGCCACTTCGGGGTGCCGGTGACCGCGTCGAGGGTGTAGAGCGCGCTGCCGCTGCCGACGTGCACGTTCCCGGCGGCGACCAGGACCGGCTCGGCCGACTGGCGGGCCTCCGTGGCGATCCGCCAGCGGTCCTTGCCGGTCGAGGCGTCGAGCGCGTACACCGTGCCCAGGTAGTCGGCGAGGTAGACGCCACCGCCGGTGACGGCCGGGCCGGGGGCGAACGCGGGCGGCGAGAGGAAGACCGCGGGCGACTCGAAGTGCCAGCGCACGTGCCCGGAGACGGTGTCCACGGCGAGGACCCGGGCCCCGGCGCTGACGTAGACGAAACCGTCCGGCGCCGGGGTCAGCCGGACCGGCACCCCGCCGCAGGAGGCGGCGTCGCCGATCGGGTAGGACCAGCGCTCGATGCCGGTGCGGGCGTCGACGGCGCGCAGCCTGGCGTCCTGCCAGAGGAAGACCGTGCCGTCGTGGATGACCGGCCCGGCCTCGGGCGTCTCGAAGTCGGTCTGTACGCCGGTGGCCTCCCACAGCTTCTCGCCGGTGGCGGCCTCCCAGGCCTGGACGCCGCCGCCCCGGGTGCCGGTGACGACCGTGCCCCGGTCGGCCTTGAGTGCGTAGACCCAGGCGTCCGTCTGGAGCCGCCAGCGCTCGGTGCCGGTCGCCGCGTCCAGGGCGTAGAGCGAGGGCCCGTCGGAGGCGTGGATGCGGCCGCCCTCGACGGCCATCACCCAGGCCACGTCACGGGTCTTGAACTGGCGCCGCCCGTTGCCGACGTCCAGGGCGTGCACCTCGAAGGACGTGACGTAGAGGAGGTCGCCGGAGACGACCGGGGTGCCCCAGACGTCGTTGGACATCCGGAAACGCCAGGGGCGCCAGCGGTCCGGGCCCGGCGGGGGCTCGACCGGCCGGCCGGGGGCGGGTACGGGGGCGGCGGCCGGAGCGGCGGCCGTCACCCCGGCGGGCGGGCGGACCCAGCCGGTCGCGTGCCCCGCCTCGCCGGGGGCGGTGGTCCGGACGTCCTGGGCGCGCGGGCCGGGGCCGATCGGCACCTTGGCGCCGGGCAGCCGGACCGGGCCGCCCGGGTCGGGGCGGTGCGCCGGGACGGCGACGGAGGGGCGCGGGTCGACGCGCGGCGGCGCCTGGGGCGGCGGCGGGACCGGGGCGGGCGGGGCCGGCGGGGCGGGCTTCCGGCCGCCCCGGCGCTGCTCGATCATCGCCGTGGCGGAGCCCGGCAGCCAGGCGGAGGCCGTACCGCTGTCGTCGCCGCCGGAGGCGAAGAGGTGCGGGGCCAGCTGGGCCTGGAGGTCGGCGGGGGTGGGGCGCAGCCCGGCGTCCATCTGCATGCAGGACTCGATGAGCGGCCGCAGCTCCTCGGGCAGCCCCGCCAGGTCGGGGCCCTCGCGCAGCAGCATGAAGACCGTCTCGACGGGGTTGCCGCCGTGGTACGGGGCGTGGCCGGTGGCGGCGAAGGCGAGCGTGGAACCGAGCGAGAAGATGTCGCTGGCGCCGGTGACACTGCGCGAGTCCCTGGCCTGTTCGGGCGACATGTAGGCGGGGGTGCCCACGGCGACGTTGGTCATGGTCAGCCGGGTGTTGGAGACGCCGGAGGCGATCCCGAAGTCGATCACCCGGGGGCCGTCCTCGACGACGAGCACGTTCGACGGCTTCATGTCGCGGTGGACGAGCCCGGCTCCGTGGATCGACTGGAGGGCCTCGGCGATCCCGGCGGCCAGCCAGCGGACCGCCTGGGCGGGCATGGGGCCGCACTCGGTCACTATCTCTTCCAGCGAGGGCGCCGGTACGTAGGCGGTGGCCAGCCACGGCACGGCGGCGCGCGGGTCGGCGTCCACCACCGCGGCCGTGTAGAAACCGCTGACGGCGCGGGCGGCCTCCACCTCGCGCGTGAACCGGACCCGGAACAGCTGGTCCTCGGCGAGCTCGGTACGGACCGTCTTGATCGCCACCCGCCGGCCGGAGGCCGAGCGGGCGAGATAGACCAGGCCCATGCCGCCGGCACCGAGCCGGCCCAGCACCTCGAACGGGCCGATCCGCCTCGGGTCGTGCTGCGTCAGCTGCTCCACCACTTGCCCTGCCACCTCCCCGTACGGGCCTCAGTAGAAGAGGCCCGCGAACACCCGCCCTGTACGGCGTCTCACCACTGGGCACCACCCGGCGGTGCGCACCCCCGATTCTTCCTGGCTGAGGCCGCGGTTGCGAACCCGGGGGCGGATCGGGGTGTCACAGCTCACTCTGCCCCTTCTCGGACACAGGGGGCTGAAGTACGGCGAAAACGGCCCCCTGATCGTCCTGGAGCACCGCCATCCGCCCGTGCGGGATGTCGAAGGGCGGCGCGGAGATCCGGCCACCCAGACGGACGGTGTGCCCGGCCGTGCGGTTGCAGTCCTCGACGGCGAAGTAGGTGAGGAAGTAGCTGGGCATCTCCGCAGGGAAGGCGTCGGTGATGACGCTGCGGCCGCCGATCGCGGTGTCCGGGCCGGGTTCGGTTCCGGCCGGGGACCACATGCGGAAGTCGAGACCCGATTCGGCCGTTCCGGGGTCGTCCATATCCGTACCCCGGTAGCCGAAGACGGCCTCGTAGAAGGCGTCCACCTCGTCCCTGCGGCGGGTGTAGACCTCGGTCCAGCAGAAGGAGCCGGGCTCGTTCCGCTTCTCGAAGCCCGCGCGGTCACCGGCCTGCCAGAGCCCGAAGACCGCGCCGCCGGGGTCGGCCGCCTGGGCGAGCACCCCGGCCCGGCCCGCCGGGACGGGCCCGGTGACCACCTGGCCGCCCGCCGCCCTGATCCGGGCGGTGTCGGCCGCGATGTCGTCGGTGGCGAAGTAGATCTCCCAGCCGGTCGGCATCCGCCCGTCCTGCTTGGCGGAGAGCGCGCCGACGAGCCGGCCGCCGCTGTAGGCGTCCGCGTACGGGCCCTCGCCCGCCCGGAAGGTCCAGCCGAACAGCTCGCCGTAGAAGCGCTTGCCCGCCTCCAGGTCAGGAAGGCGCGCATCCACCCAGCAGGGCACGGATGGTGCGAATACGGCCATGGGTCCGGGTCCTTCCGTGATCCGTCACGCGCGACGCGCACCAGTGACGCTCGTCACAGTCAACGTAGCCGGAGTGCGCGTGGCGCGCGCACCGACCTGGCCACATCGGACATATCTTCGAAAATGCCCGGCGCACCCCCGCCGGAAGGGATCTCCACCCACACCGTCACGGAAAGTTATCCACGGAAGTTATCCACAGGCTGTTGATAAGACTTGTCACTCCGTGGTGCGCATCCGGCGAAATCCGGCCACTCCCCCCGCCACAACTGCGGCGAACCCCATTTGCAGTCGGCCGAATAGCGCTCCGATCACCCCTCGGTAAGCTGACGGCATGACAGGACAAGTGCGTACCGTCGACGGCCGCGTGGCCGGTCGGCGCGGGCAGGCGACGCGGCAGAAACTGCTCGACTGCCTCAGCGAGATGCTCAGCTCCTCGCCGTACCGGGACGTCAAAGTCATCGACGTGGCCCGGAAGGCGGGGACTTCACCCGCGACGTTCTACCAGTACTTCCCCGACGTCGAGGGCGCGGTCCTCGAAATCGCGGAGGAAATGGCCAAGGAGGGCGCCGCGTTGACCGAACTGGTCGCCGGGCGCTCCTGGGTCGGCAAGGCCGGCCGCCAGACCGCCGAGGAACTCGTCGACGGGTTCCTGGACTTCTGGCGCCGCCATGACGCGATCCTGCGCGTGGTCGACCTGGGGGCCGCCGAGGGCGACAAGCGGTTCTACAAGATCCGTATGAAGATCCTGAACTCGGTCACCAACTCCCTCACCGATTCGGTCAAGGAGCTCCAGGCCAAGGGCAGGGTCGACCAGGAGGTCAGTGCCGCCGCGATGGCCGGTTCGCTGGTGGCGATGCTGGCCGCCGTCGCCTCGCACCAGAAGGGGTTCACCACCTGGGGCGTGAAGCAGGCCGAACTGAAGCCGAACCTCGCGCTGTTGGTGCATCTGGGCATCACCGGCAAGAAGCCCGCGAAGTAGCCCCGGCGCCGACGGCCCCCTCCCCACCGGGGAGCGTGCGGCCGCCCCGGGCGCACTCCAGGTCCTGTCACACCGGCGGCGGGCCACGCATGTGGTCCGCCGCCGGTGCACCCGGGGCCGTCCGGCCGCCCCGCCTCGCGACCCTCCGGGAGCCCGCGCGGTTCAGGAGTCCTCGCGGGGACGCAGTCGGAAGAGCCGGATCTCCCGGTCGATCCTCGCCTGGTACGCCTCGTACGGCGGCCAGAACCTCAGCGCGGCCGCCCACACCTCTTCCCGCTCGGCGCCCTTCAGCAGCGTGGCGTGTACCGGGATGTCCCGGCCCCGCCAGTTGACCACCGCGCTGTCGGGACCGGCCAGCAGGTTCGCGGTCCAGGCCGGATGCCCGGTGCGGCCGAAGTTGCTGCCGACCAGGATCCAGCTCCGTTCCGCGCCGCCCTCCGGCATGCAGGCCAGCGGGGTGGTCCTCGGCACCCCGCTGCGCGCCCCCGGCACCGTGAGCACCAGCCCCGGCAGCATCCGGGAGCTGAGCAGCACCCGGCCCCGGGTGAGCCGGTGCACCGCGCGGTCCATGGCGGGCACCACGTGCGGGGCGATCCTCGCGAACGTACGGGTGGCGGAGACCTTCTGGACGAGCCGGACGCCGGGTGCCATCAGACCGCCCCCACCCGCTCGGCCGGTCCCGGCCCCGTCGCGGCCCCCGGCGCTCCCGCCGCCCCTTCGGCGAGCAGTCCGGCCCGTCGTGCCGCGTGGTCGCGGAGCCGGTGCACGGGGCCGAAGAGCAGCTCGGCGGCGGCCGCCCGCCCGAAGTACAGCCGCGCCTCGCGCTCCCGGCCGGGGCCGCCCCCGCCGGGCAGCTGCACGGCCTCGGCGGCGGTGGTCCGCAGCGCCTCCAGGGCCTGGGCGAGGGCGAGTCCGCCGGCCGCGGCCGGGTTCCAGGCCGCGCAGTACGCAGCGGAGCGGGCCTCCTGCACCCGTACGTAGAGGTCGGCGAGGCGGTGCTCGGCGGCCCCCCGCCCGCCCGCCGCACGGTGGGCGCCCGGTGCCCGGAGCCGGCCGAGCGTCCGCTCCAGCGCGCCAGCCGCCGAGCCCACCGCCTCCGCGGCGAGCAGCGCGGCGGCGGTCCGCCCGGCCTCGGCGAGGGCGCCGGTCACGTCGGTGGCGGGGTCGGCGCCGAGGAGTTCGGCCCCGGTGTCACGGAGTTCGAGCCGGGCCTGCGGGCGGGTCCGGTCCAGCGGGGTGCGGGCGGCGCGGACGAGCCCGGTCGCCCCGTCCGGCCGGACGAGGAAGAGGAGCGTACGGCTGCGCGGGAAGCCGCCGGTGTGGGCCGCGACCAGCAGCACGTCGGCGGTGTGCCCGTCGAGGACCCGGTCGGCCTCCCCGTACAGCCGCCAGCGGTCCGGGCCGTCGTCGGTGACGGGTCTGGCCTGGATGCCGCCCGCCCGGCCGCCGCCCGACCAGGTGGCGCCCGCCGGGTCGCCGGTGAGGCCGAGGGCGGTGGCGAGCGATCCGCCGGGGACCGCCAGGGTCGCGGTCAGCTCACCGGACGCGATGCGCGGCAGCAGCGCGGTGCGCTGGGCCTCGGTGCCGAGCGCGGCGACGAGCGGCGCGGCCAGCACGGCGGTCGCGACCAGGGGCGAGGGCAGCAGGACGCGGCCGGTCTCCTCGCAGGCGACGGCGAGCCCGGTGGGTCCGTGGCCGGTGCCGCCGTACTCCGCCGGCAGGGCCAGTCCGGGCAGGCCGGGGTCGCGGGCGAGCCGCCGCCACACGCCGGGGTCGTAGCCGTCGACGGGCGGCGGGGCGGTGTCGTCGTCATCGTCTCCGGCGCCGGTGCCGGGTGCGGGGCGCGCGGCCGGGAGTCCGGCGAGGGCGCGGCGTATCCCGTCCTGTTCCGCGGTGAAGGCGGCATCCATCTCGGGCTCCTTCCGCCGAGGGGTCCGTAACCCCTCATCTGACGGTGCGTCATATTAGGTGGGGATCAACGAGATGCACAGGGCCGCGCACGGAAGGGGTCCGTCGGCGGTCTGCCCCGCACCCCGGATCTGATGTACCGTCAGATTTATGTCTTCCTCCCAGCGCAAGGTCGCCGTCGTCGGGATATCCCTCGCCGACTGCGGGCGTGTCGACACGGCCACGCCGTACGCCCTGCACGCCCAGGCCGCCCGACGGGCGCTGGCCGACTCGGGGCTGGACCGGTCCGTCGTCGACGGGTTCGGCTCCGCCGGGCTCGGCACGCTCGCCCCGGTCGAGGTCGCCGAGTACCTGGGCCTGAAGCCGACCTGGGTGGACTCCACCTCGGTCGGCGGCTCGACCTGGGAGGTGATGGCGGCCCACGCGGCGGACGCCATCGCGGCGGGGCGCGCCAACGCCGTACTGCTGGTGTACGGGTCGACGGCGCGGGCGGACATCAGGGCGGGGCGGCGGACCTCCAACCTCTCCTTCGGGGCGCGCGGCCCTCTCCAGTTCGAGGTGCCGTACGGGCACTCGCTGATCGCCAAGTACGCGATGGCCGCCCGCCGCCACATGCACGAGTACGGCACGACGCTGGAGCAGCTCGCCGAGGTGGCGGTGCGGGCGCGGGCCAACGCGGCGGCCAATCCGGACGCGATGTTCCGGGAGCCGATCACGGTCGACGACGTGCTGTCCGGGCCGATGATCGCGGACCCGTTCACCAAGCTGCACTGCTGCATCCGCAGCGACGGCGGCTGCGCGGTGCTGCTGGCCGCCGAGGAGTACGTACCGGACACGGCCACGGACCCGGTGTGGATCCTGGGCACGGGCGAGCACGTCTCGCACTCCACGATGTCCGAGTGGGAGGACTTCACGGTCTCCCCGGCGGCGGTCTCGGGACGGCTGGCCTTCGAGCGGGCCGGGGTGCGGCCCGCGGAGATCGACCTCGCCGAGATCTACGACGCGTTCACGTACATGACCCTGGTGACATTGGAGGACCTGGGGTTCTGCGCGAAGGGCGAGGGCGGCCCGTTCGTGGAGAAGGGCCGGACCGGGCTGCGGGGCGAGCTGCCGGTCAACACGGACGGCGGCGGCCTGTCCGCCTGCCACCCCGGGATGCGCGGGCTGTTCCTGCTGGTCGAGGCGGTACGCCAACTGCGCGGCGAGGCGGGCGAACGCCAGGTGCGCCGGGCGGACGGCGCGCTTCCGGAGCTGGCGGTGGCCTCGGGGACGGGCGGCTGGTTCTGCTCCTCGGGGACGGTGGTGCTGGGGCGGGGGTGACGGGGCACCGTGCCGGTCGTGCGCTGCAATGGGTCCATGACGACCGACGCACACGGCCCGCAGGACGCGCACGAAACACCCGGCGCACCGGGCACACAGGGCACGCACGAAGCCCCCGGCGCACCCGGCTCCCCGGACCCGTACGACGCGCGCGAGGCGCACCGGAGCTTCCTCGGCCTGTTGCACGCCCAGCGTGTCTGGGACGTGGAGCTGCCCTCCTTCGACCCGGCCGCCGCTCCCCCGGACCCGCTGGCGCTCTTCCACCGCTGGTTCGCCGAGGCGGTGGCCGCCGGGCAGCCCGAGCCGCACACGATGTCGCTGGCCACCACGGACGCGGAGGGCCACCCCGACGTACGGACGGTGATGCTCCACGACGCCGACGGGCGCGGCTGGCACTTCGCCACCCACCGCACCAGCGCGAAGGGCCGCCAGCTCGCCGCCCGCCCGTACGCGGCGCTCGGCTTCTACTGGCCGGCGCAGGGCCGCCAGGTGCGGCTGCGGGGCCCGGTCACCGCCTGCCCGCCCGCCGAGGGCCGGGCCGATCTGCGCGCCCGGTCCACGGGGGCGCTCGCGGCGGCGCTCACCGGGGCGCAGAGCGAGGTGCTGGGATCGGCGGAGGAACTGGAGCGGGCGTCCGACGCCGCCTGGGAGCGGGCCCGCACCGCGCCGGACACGGAGGTCGCGAGCTGGACGCGGTACGTGGTGGAGGCCCGGGAGGCCGAGTTCTTCCAGGGCGACGCCCGCCGCCGGCACGTTCGGCTGCGGTACCGGCGGCGGGACGCTGGGTGGGAACGGGACCTCCTCTGGCCGTAGGACCCGTCCCGCGAAGTGCCGTCGTCCGGGGCCGGTCAGTCGGCGCTGATCGCCTGTACCGGGCAGACCCGGACGGCTTCCCGCACCGTGGCCCCGTCCAGCGCCTCCTCGTAGTCGGGCAGCAGCTCGCTGAACCCGTCGTCGTCCTGGGTGAAGACCTTCGGCGCGGTCAGCGCGCACTGGCCCGCGCCGATGCACCGGCCCTTGTCGATACTGATCCGCATTCCGGCAGATCCTTCCGGTCGCATGTCGATCACCACGTTCCGATCACTGTGCGCGTTTCCTGGGACGGTCGCCGGTTTCACCAGGCCACGGGCAGTTCGAGCAGCCCCTGGATGGTGTCGCCGGGCTTGAAGGGGATCTCCTCGGCGGGCACCGCGAGCCGCAGCCCGGGGAGCCGGTCGAAGAGCGCGGGCAGCGCGATCTCCATCTCGGCCCGGGCGAGGTTCTGGCCCAGGCACTGGTGGACGCCGAAGCCGAACGCGACGTGGTTGCGCGCGTTCCGGCCGAGGTCCAGCTCGTCGGGCGAGGGGTAGGCGGCCTCGTCCCGGTTGCTCGTCGAGGTGGACAGGACGACGCCGTCCCCCGCCCGGATCGTCACGCCCGCCACCTCGATGTCCTCCACGGCCACCCGGGAGATCCCGTCCGCGATCGACAGGAAGCGGAGCAGCTCCTCGACCGCCGAGGGCACCAGCCCCTCCGAGCCGCGCAGCCGGGCCAGCTGGTCGGGGTGGCGGAGCAGGGTGAAGGTGCCGAGCGAGATCATGTTCGCGGTCGTCTCGTGTCCGGCGATGAGCAGGATCTCCGCCAGCCGCACCAGCTGCTCGCCGTCGATCTCCCCGGTCTCCAGCCGGTCGGCGATGAGCTCGTCGAGCAGCCCGTCGCCGGGAGTGGCCCGCTTCCGGGCGATCAGCTCGCGGAAGTACGCGTCGAGCGCGTCCCGCGCCTCCTCGACGTCCGACGGCTCCGGGCCCCGCAGCAGCCTGCGGGACTGTGCCTCGAAGAACTCGTGGTCCTCGTAGGGCACCCCGAGCAGCGCGCAGATGACCATGGAGGGCACGGGCAGGGCGAACGCCTCGATCAGGTCGGTCGGCGGGCCCTTCCGCACCATCGCGTCGAGCAGGCCGTCCACGATCTCCTGGATGCGCGGCCGGAGCGCGGCGGCCCGCCGGACCGTGAAGCTCGGGATCAGCATCCGGCGCTGGACGTTGTGCTCCGGGTCGTCGAGGCCGAGCAGTTCGACGCGGCGCACCGAGGTCTCGGCCAGCCGCCGGGCGAAGAGCGGGAACTCCGGGTTCTCCCGGTTGGACGAGAGCCGCCGGTCGGTCAGGAGGGCGCGCGCCTCGGCGTGCCCGGTGACCAGCCACACCGTACGGCCGTCGTAGAGGCGGGCGGGGGCCACGGGCTGCCGCTCCCGTGCGGTGCCCCGGTAACCGGCGGGCGGGTCGTAGGGGCAGGTGCGGTTCTGGGGGAAGGAGATGGTCTCGGCGTCTGCCATGGCGGACCTCGCAAAGAGAGGGGGGTGTCCTACCGATCTCCGCCCACTAGATGCCTCAGGCACCTAATGGGTCCAGGTGATGTTCGGCCATTTGTCCTCGGTGTTCTCCATTGTCCGCCGCCGTGCCCGGCCGGGCACGCCCGGCCGCGTTTTCCCCGCCGCCGCCGTACCGGGACACCGCGTTCGGGGGCGCTCGGCCCCGTCGGCGGGAAGCGGGGCCGCTCGCTTTCCGTCCGCGAGGAGCAAGATGGAATGCGGAGGCGACGATGAGCCGAACCCGTACCCGATCCCGCGCCCGTCCCCGTTCCCGCTACGCCCCGGACAACGGGTTGACGACCCGCATGGTCGGCACCATGTTCCTGATCGGCCTGCTGTACGTGGTGCTGGTCGGGGTGCTGCTCGCCGTGTTGCGCGGCGCCTGGCCGATCATCCTGATCCTCGTCGGCGGCATGTTCGTCGCCCAGTTCTGGTTCAGCGACCGGATCGCGGCGTTCAGCATGGGCGCCCGCGAGGTCACCCCGGAGCAGGCACCCGAGCTGCACGGGGCGATCGACCGGATCTGCGCTCTTGCGGATATGCCGAAACCGCGCGTGGCCATCGCGCAGAGCGACGTGCCGAACGCCTTCGCGACCGGCCGCAGCGAGAAGACGGCGCTCGTCTGCGCCACCACCGGACTGCTGCGCAGACTGGAGCCGGGCGAGCTGGAGGGGGTGCTCGCTCACGAGATGTCGCACGTGGCGCACCGGGACGTCGCCGTCATGACGATCGCCTCCTTCCTCGGCGTGCTCGCCGGGATCATCACCCGGGTCGCGCTGTGGGGCGGGCTCTCCCGGGGCACCCGGAGCAACGACCCGGTGGGCATCGCGATCATGCTGATTCCGCTGATCAGCGCGGGGGTGTACTGCCTGAGCTTCCTGCTCACCCGGCTGCTCTCCCGGTACCGCGAGCTCTCCGCCGACCGCGCCGCCGCCCTGCTCACCGGCCGCCCCTCCGCGCTGGCCTCGGCCCTCACCAAGGTGAGCGGCCAGATGGCCCGCATCCCGACGGAGGACCTGCGGAAGGCGGAGCCGTACAACGCCTTCTACTTCGTGCCCGCGTTCTCGTCCAAGGAGAGCCTGAGCCGGCTGCTCTCCTCGCACCCGACGCTGGAGAAGCGGCTCGACCAGCTGGCCCGTATTTCCGCCGAGCTCGGCCGCCCGTGAAGGCCGCGCCCCCGTCCCACCGCCCGGAGGTGACCGTCCGTGGGTCTGCTCGACGCGATCCTGGGCCGGAGCAAGCCGGTCCGCCCCGATCTCGACGCGCTCTTCGCCGTCCCCTCCGCCGCCCTCACCCTGGAGGCGGGCGCGGGCTTCGCGCCGACCGGCCTCGGCTCGGTCTGCTTCGCGGGGGTCGAGGGCGGCGCCTTCGCCCGGCTCCAGGAGGACGTACGCGAACTGCTCGACGCCGACACCGGGCGCGGCGGCATCCCCGTGGAGTTCCACCAGGACGGTTACGGGTACACCTGGCTGCTCTCCCGCCACCCCGCCGACGACACCGCGACCCTGGTCAACGACCTGCACGCGGTCAACACCCTGCTCCAGGACGGCGGCTTCGGGCCGCAGCTGCTCTGCTCGCTGATCGGCTTCCGCGACGGGCGGGGCCGCCCGCTGGCCCTGGTCTACCTCTACAAGCGCGGCACCTTCTACCCGTTCGCCCCGGTGCCCGGCGGCGCCGAGAAGCGGGACAACCAGCTGGAACTGGAGGTGCGGGCGGTGCTCGGGGACGACCTCCGGATGGAACAGGACCTGGCCCGCTGGTTCCCGGTGTGGGGCGCCCTGGGGCTGTGACCGGGTGCGGCGCCGGGGTCCGGCCCAGGAGCCGCTCCGGAAGCCCTTCCGGCACTGGGATTCGGTGCTCGTACGCCCGTATGATCACTGCCATGACTGCCGAGACGCCCCGTCCCGCCTCCGCCGCCGCCCGCATGCGCGCCTCGGACGCCGACCGGGAGGCGGTGGTCGAGCAGTTGCGGGAGGCGGCCGCCGAGGGCCGGATCGACCTGGACGAGCTGGACACCCGGCTCGGGCAGGCGCTCGCGGCCAAGACCTACGCCGAGCTGGCCCCCCTCACCGAGGACCTGGTCCCGATCGAGGTGGCCGCGGGCGAACCGCTGGTCCTCAAGGGCGGCATGCACGGCGTGAAGCGCACGGGCGCCTGGAAGGTGCCCGCGGTGATCGTCGCCCAGGGCGGCATGGGCGGCGTGCGGATCGACTTCACCCGTGCCGAGTGCCGGCTGCGCGAGATCGCGCTGGAGGTGCGCGGCGAGATGGGCGGCGTACGGATCGTGGTCCCCGAGGGCTGGGGCGTCGACGTCGACCGGGTGGATCAGGGCCTCGGCGCGCTGAAGGACCGGACCACCCACGAGCGGACCCCCGGCGCCCCGGTGCTGCGCATGACGGGCTCCAGCGGCATGGGCGGGGTGTACGTGCGCCACCCGAACTTCGTCGAGCGCCGCAAGCTGCGCGACCTCGCACCCTGAGCCGCACCGCCCGGATACCCGCCCGGATCCCGTCAGTCCCCCGGCCGGAAGACCGCGACGGCCTCCGCGCCCTCCTCGCGCCGGAAGGCGACCCGCAGCGCCATGCCGACGGCGAGCGCGGACTCCTCGCACTCCACCACCTCCGTCATCATCCGCGGTCCCTCGGCCAGCTCGACCACGGCGGCCACGTACGGGACGCGGGCGCCGAACGGCGGCAGGTCGTTGCGGTGGACGACGGACCAGGTGTAGAGCGTCGCGTCGCCGCTCGCCGTCTCCCAGTCGACGTCCTCGCTCCAGCAGCGCGGGCAGAACTCGCGCGGGTAGTGATGGGCGCGCCCGCAGGCGCGGCAGCGGCGCAGCAGCAGACGCCCCTCGGCGGCGGCGTCCCAGTACGGCCGGGTGAAGGCGTCGGGCTCGGGCAGGTCGAAGCGTACGGCGGCCGAGGTCACGGGAAGAGTCCGATCTGCGCGTCGAGGGACCAGGTCTGCCAGGCCATCGCGAACAGCGCGACCAGCGAGATCAGCGCCATCATCGCGTTCTGCCCCTGCTCGGCCCAGTCGTGGATCATCAGCACGAGGTAGAGAAGGTTGAGCAGGAGCCCCGCGACCAGCGCCACCGGGGTGAGCAGGCCGACCACCAGGCCGAGCCCCAGGGCCAGTTCTGCGTAGACGACGACGTGGGCCATCAGCCGGGGGCGCGGGGCGACGATCCGGCGGAAGCCGGTGCGCACGGCGGCCCAGCGGTGCTTCTCCGCCACGTCGGCGGCCCAGGCGATGCCCGTACCGCGCTCGAACCAGCCCTTCTTGTCCTTGTGCCGCCAGCTCTCCAGCCACCACAGGCCGAGCCCTATCCGCAGAACGGCGAGCCACTCGGCCCCGCCGAGCCAGATCGTCTGCACGGTGCCTCCCACTCAAAGTATCTGACGGTACGTCAGTTCACTTGATGACAGGCGACTCCCGCAAGAGGCATGCGGAAGCGCGCGGACAACTCACGGGCGGCCCGGGGGTGATGCGCGGGCGCGCCCGCGATCCCCCGCACCTCCGTGATCAATTCGCAATCGATTCCGGTCTTGACCGAGACCCATCAACCAGGTGCGCGATTACGCTCCGAACCATGTCCGACAGCGCAGGTACCGCCGGAAGCTCCCGCTCCGCACGGACCGACCTCACCGAGGACCGCCCCGTCTACGTCGTCGGCGGCGGGCCGGGCGGTCTCGCCGTCGCGGCGTCCCTGCGCGAACTGGGCGTACGGGCGGTCGTGCTGGAGAAGTCCGGCCGGGTGGGGTCCTCCTGGCGGGGCCACTACGACCGGCTCCACCTGCACACCACCCGGCGCCGGTCCGCGCTGCCGGGACTCGCGATGCCGCGCCGGTTCGGGCGCTGGGTGTCCCGGGACGACATGGTGCGCTACCTGGACAAGTACGCGGACCACCACGAGCTGGAGGTCGTGACGGGGGTCGAGGTCTCCCGGATCGACCGCGCCCCGGACGGCCGCGACTGGCAGCTCACCGCGACCGGCGGCCGGGTGCTGACCGGCCGGGCCGTCGTCGTCGCCACCGGCTTCAACCACACGCCGCGCGTGCCCGGATGGCCCGGCCTCGACACCTTCGGCGGCGACCTGGTCCACGCCTCGGAATACCGCGCCCCGGCCCCGTACGCGGGCAAGGACGTCCTGGTCGTCGGCATCGGCAACACGGGGGCGGAGATCGCCGTCGACCTCGTCGAGGGCGGGGCGGAGCGGGTCCGGATCGCGGTGCGCACCGTGCCGCACATCGTGCGCCGCTCCACGGCCGGCTGGCCCGCGCAGTCGACCGCCGTGCTGGTGCGCAGACTGCCGGTGCGGCTGGTGGACCGGGCCGCGCGGCTGATGGGCCGGATCTCCGTACCGGACCTCGCCGCGTACGGGCTGCCGCGCCCGGACACGGGGCTGTACTCGCGGGTCAGGGACGGGGCCATCCCGGTGCAGGACGTGGGGCTGATCGACGCGGTGAGGCGCGGCCTCGTGGTGCCGGTGGCGGCCGTCGAGTCGTTCGACGGGGACGCGGTGGTGCTGGCCGACGGCGAGCGGATCACCCCGGACGCGGTGATCGCGGCGACCGGCTACCGGCGGGGCCTGGAGGGGCTGGTCGGCCACCTCGGGGTGCTGGACGCCCGGGGCCGCCCGACGGTCCACGGCGCCCGCTCCCCCAAGCAGGCCCCCGGCCTCCACTTCACCGGCTTCACCAACCCGATCAGCGGCATGCTCCGCGAACTGGCCCTGGACGCACGGAAGGTAGCCAAGCGCATCGCCCGCCACCACCACACCTCCCGCTGACGGTCCCGTTCCCCGGCCGGGAGGTGCGGGGCGCGACCGGGGATCCGGCCGTTCCCCGCACCGTCGTCGGGTCCGGTCAGGATGCGGACGCGGGGTTGACCACCAGCTCCGCCGTGTTGTTGGCGGGCTGCGGGTCGAACGGGAAGGCCACCGGGTTGGCGCCGCCGGTGGTGAGCACGACGCGACCGGTCGCGTCCGGGACCACCCGGTCGATGCGCAGCTCGAACGGGAAGGCGCGCTCGGTGTCCGGCAGGGTCCAGATCGGCATCTCGCAGCTGTAGCGCGGGGCGCCGACCGGGTTCGGGTGGTAGCCGCCGCTCAGGGTGCGGGGCTCGCATCCGGCGGGGGCGGACGTGACGGTGACGCCCTCGGGAACGGTCAGGTCGACGGCCGCGACCGGGTCGCCGGAGCCGAGGTTGCCGATCCACGCCGGGCCGTTGTTGCGGAAGGCGAGCTGGGCGGTGACCGTCTCGCCGGCCGCGCCCCCGACCCGGGCCCCGCGCGCCTCGAAGTCCGCCGTGTTCTCCGCCTGGATGCCGGCGACGTCGTAGTTGTCCTCCTCCGCGAGGTCGGTGGCGCCGTTGCCGGGCTGGACCACGACCTCCACCCGCTCGCGGTAGGCGTGGCCGGCGAGGACCACCCGCAGCGGCCGGGGCAGCGTGAAGGTGCCGCCCGCCTCGATCACCTGGTCGAAGTCGCACGTGGCCGTACGCATCGGGACGTCGTCGCCGCCCGTCGTCGTCCCGTACACGCACTCGGCGTACTCCTCGGGGAACGTGACCCCGTACGTGGTGGTGACGACGGCGCGCAGGCCCTCGGAGCGCTCGCCGCCCCGGTTCGTCACCTTGATCGGCACGGTCAGCGCGTCGCCCGGCAGGGCCCCCTTCACCGGGTAGAGCCCGCTGACCGCCAGGTCCGGGCCGGCGCCGACGGTGACCTCGGTCCCGGAGGAATCGCGCGGGGCCTCCAGGGTGCCGTCCGGACCGCCGGTGGCGACGGCCTCGTAGGTGATCCGGCCGTGGGCGCCGACGCCGGCCCCGGCGGCGGCCTTGACCCCGAGTCGCACCTGGGGGCTGTAGTCGCCGCCCATGACCGGGACCTCGTCGACGGCGCACACGGCCGTGGTCCCGTTCGGGGCGCAGTTCGAGGGCCACTCCACCTCGGCCACCCCGGCCAGGCCGGAGACGTCGACCGAGAGCAGTCCGCCGGTGACGGTGAAGTTGTCGTTGTCGTGGTGGAGCCCGATGTCGAGCGGGCGGTTCGGCAGGTCGGCCCCGAGCGGCAGGCTCTGCCCGGAGGGCGCCTGGATCCAGAGCCGGTCGGTCTGCGGCAGTTCCTGCGCTGCGGCGGGGACCGCCAGACCGGCGGTCAGCAGACCGGCGGCGACGGCGGTGGCACAGGCTCCGAGGCGCGCGGTGCGCCGGACGGAGGCGGATCTCATGTTTCCCCCAAAGGAAGCGGCCCCGGGGACCGGCAGACCCCCTGGACCTCGGACGACGGCCGGCGGGCGGGCCCGGCCGACCGTTGGACCTCCAAGATCGCCAGGAGGTTGTACGGCATCCCCCGCACCCCCTGGAGCCCGTACGGCCGCACCCCGCGCCCGCCCACGGGCCGGATTCCCGCCGGTCTTTGCCTGCACGACCATTCCTGACGAGCCGTCAGTTCAGTAACCTGACACAGTGTCAGCTTTTGTTGGCCGTACAGGAACCCCGACGGACCTCAGGCAGGAGTGGGCGAACGATGCTTGGATCGACTCACGGCACCTTCACCACCGACTTCCGCGCCAGGGTGGTGGCCTGCGGCGAGGAGCCGCACGCGGCCGTCCACAGCGTGACGGTCGAGGCCACCGAGGAACGCGTACCGGACGTCAGCGGCCGGCCGCTGTACGCGCCCGTGCCGGACCTGGACCGCTTCTTCCGGCCCGAGTCCGTGGCCGTCATCGGCGCCTCCGACGCCGAGGGCCGCCCCAACACCGGCATCACCCGGCAGCTGATCGGCTGGGCCGAGCGGGTCGGGGCGCGGCTGTATCCGGTGCATCCGAAGCGGAAGTCGGTGTTCGGGCTGGCCTGCTCTCCGTCGGTCGGGGAGCTGCCGGAGCAGGTCGACCTGGCCGTGCTGCTGGTCGCCGACCCGCTCCCGGTGATCGAGGAACTGGCGCAGGCCAAGGTGCGGTTCGCCGTCGCCTTCGCCTCCGGGTTCGCCGAGACCGGCGAGGAGGGCGCCGCCGCGCAGGCCCGGCTGGCCGAAGCCGTGGAGCGGTCCGGGCTGCGGCTGCTCGGGCCGAACACCAACCTCAACGCCTTCGAGCGGTTCCGGGACGACCTGGAGGGCCCGGCCATCGCGCTGATCACCCAGTCCGGTCACCAGGGCCGCCCCCTGTTCACCCTCCAGGAGCTGGGCGTACGGCTCTCGCACTGGGCGCCCACGGGCAACGAGGCCGATCTGGAGACCGCCGACTTCATCTCGTACTTCTCGCAGCACCCGGAGGTCGGGGCCATCGCCTGCTACGTGGAGGGCCTGAAGGACGGGCGGTCCTTCCTGCTGGCCGCGGACCGGGCGGCGCGGGCCGGGGTGCCCGTGGTGGCGGTCAAGGTGGGGCGCACGGAGACCGGGGCCCGCACGGCCGCCTCGCACACCGGCAAACTGACCGGCGCCGACCAGGTGGTGGACGCGGCGATGCGGCAGTTCGGCGTGATCCGGGTGGACGGGCTCGACGAGCTCCAGGACACCGCGACCCTCCTCGCCCGCGCCCGCGCGCCACAGGCCGAGGGCGTCGTCGTCTACTCGATCTCGGGCGGCACCGGGGCGCACTTCGCGGACCTGGCGACCGGCGCCGGGCTGGACCTGCCCACCCTCTCCGAGGCGAAGCAGAGCGAACTGCACGAGTGGATTCCCGGCTACCTGAACGTGGCCAACCCGGTGGACAACGGCGGCCATCCGGTCGGCGACTGGCGCGGCCGGAAGATCATCGACGCGATCCTCGCCGACCCCGGGGTCGGCGTGCTGATCTGTCCGATCACCGGCCCGTTCCCGCCGATGAGCGACAAGCTCGCGCAGGACCTGGTGGACGCGGCGGAGACCACGGACAAGCTGGTGTGCGTGGTGTGGGGCTCGCCCGTCGGCACGGAGGAGGCCTACCGCACGACGCTGCTCGGCTCGTCCCGCGTCGCCACCTTCCGCACCTTCGGCAACTGCGTCACCGCCGTGAAGGCGTACCTGGACCACCACCGGTTCACCGCGTCGTACCGCTCCCCCTTCGACGAGGCGCCCCGCACCCCCTCGCCGTCGTTCCGCAAGGCGCAGGCCCTGATGCGGCCGGGCCGCCGGCTGAGCGAGCACGCGGCGAAGCAGCTGCTGCGGGCGTACGGCATCCGCGTACCGCGCGAGCAGTTGGTGACCAGCGCCGCGGCGTCCGTCCGGGCCGCGGCGCTGGTCGGCTACCCGGTGGTCATGAAGGCGTCGGGCGCCCGGCTCGCCCACAAGACCGAACTGGGCCTGGTCAAGGTCGGGCTCACCTCCGCGAGCCAGGTGCGGGACGCCTATCGCGAGCTGACCGACATCGCCCGGTACGAGGGCATCGAGCTCGACGGGATCCTGGTCTGCCAGATGGTGGAGCGGGGCGTCGAGATGATGGTCGGCGTCACGCAGGACGCGCTGTTCGGCCCGACGGTGACGGTCGGGCTCGGCGGCGTCCTGGTCGAGGTGCTGCACGACACGGCGGTGCGGGTGCCGCCCTTCGGCGAGGACCAGGCCCGCTCGATGCTGGCCGAACTGCGCGGCCGGGCCCTGCTGGAGGGCGTCCGGGGCGGGCCGCCGGTGGACGTGGACGCGCTCGTCGAAGTCGTGCTGCGGGTGCAGCGGATGGCGCTGGAACTGGGCGACGACCTCACCGAGCTGGACATCAACCCCCTGATGGTGCTGGGGCGGGGGCAGGGCGCGGTGGCGCTCGACGCGCTCGCCGTCTGCCGCTGACCGACCGCCGCCGTTCCGCCGCGCGAACCACCGACCTCCACCCAGGAGTTTCCCCATGCCGTCCTCCCCCGAAGACACCAACGGGTCCACCGGATCCACCGGGGCCCCGGGCCCCGCCGATCCGCTCGGTCCATTGGTACTGCACACCACTGACAACGGCGTCCTGCGGATCACCCTCAACCGGCCCGAGGCGATGAACGCCGTCACCTGGGAGCAGCGGGAACGGGTGATCGCCCTGCTCGCGGACGCCTCGGCCGACCCGGCCGTACGGGCCGTCGTCCTCACCGCCACCGGCCGCGGCTTCTGCGCGGGCGCCGATCTGCGCGGCACGTCCCCGGCCTCCGGCGAGCGGGTGCCGGGCGACGTGGCCCGGACGATCCGGCTCGGCGCGCAGCGGCTGATCGGCGCGGTCCTGGACTGCGAGAAGCCGGTGATCGCGGCGGTCAACGGCACGGCGGCCGGGATCGGCGCCCATCTCGCGTTCGCCTGCGATCTGGTGCTGGCCGCCGAATCGGCCCGGTTCATCGAGGTGTTCGTGCGCCGCGGTCTGGTCCCGGACGGCGGCGGGGCGTATCTGCTGCCCCGGCTGATCGGCCCGCAGCGCGCGAAGGAGCTGATGTTCTTCGGCGACGCGCTCCCGGCGGCGGAGGCGGAACGGCTCGGGCTGGTCAACCGCGTCGTGCCGGACGCGGAGCTGGCGGCGACGGCGACGGAGTGGGCGCGGCGGCTGGCCGACGGCCCGACCCGGGCGATCGCCCTCGCCAAGCAGCTCGTCAACGCCTCCCTGGACGCCGACCGCACGACCGCCTTCGCCGCCGAGGCGGCGGCCCAGGAGATCAACATGACGACGCGGGACGCCCAGGAGGGGGTGGCGAGCTTCGTGGAGCGGCGGAAGCCGGAGTTCCGGGGACGGTAGGGCTTCCGGGGCCGGGCGCTGTCAGTGGCGGGTGGCAGCATCGGGCCCATGACGGATACGACACCGTTCGACTGGCGGCCGTTCCTGCTCAGGTGGAGTGCGGAGTGGGCGGACTCCCTGACCGACGACGGGACGCGGAGCGAGGACGACGAAGCCGCGCGGCGGGCGCGGTGGCTGGGGTTCCCGCCCGCGTCCGAGGAGCGGATCGCGGCCGTGGAGAAGCGCCTCGGCCGTCGGCTGCCTCCGTCGTACCGGGAGTTCCTCCGGGTCAGCGACGGGTGGCAGCATGCGGGCGGCTTCGTCTGGCTGCTGGCGGGGACCGCCGAGGTCCACTGGCACGACGACGAGTCCGCGCTCGCGGACATCTTCGAGGAGTACCTGGACGAGGACTCCGATCCCGAGGAGTGGCGGGAGGCGGGCGTCTGGCGGCGCGGGCTCCAGATCGACGTCGAGGCCGACGCCATGCACGTCGTCCTGGACCCGGAGGACGTGGACGAGGACGGCGAGTGGGCCGTGTACAGCTGGGCGAGCTGGCGGGCCGCGCCGCCCGAACGGTACGCGGGATTCGGCGCGTTCATGCGGGAGATGCACCGGGAGTTCCACAGCCTGCGGGCGCATCCCTCCGACGGGGAGCCGGAGTTCGTCAACGACACCACACGGGAGCAGGACGCCCGGATGGAGCGGGCCCGGCAGGCGGCGCTGCGCGGCGACTGGGAAGGGGCCCTGCCTCTGCTGGACGAGGCGAAGGAGTACGGCAGGCCGCGGGCGGTCTGTCTGGGCGACCAGATACGCCGCCTGCTCGGGGAGACCGACGTGTTCCGCCTCGACGACGTGGCGGCCGACCTCCGGTACGCACCGGACCTGCTGCCCGTGCTGGTCGCCGGGCACGCGGCGGGCCCCTTCCGGAGCGACTCGGCGCTGACGTTCCACATGCGGGGCGCCGGTGAGGACACGGTGGCCGCGGCCCGCGCGATGCTGGAGGAGATGCGTGCCGGCACCTACCGGTACGCGCCGGCCGGACCGTTCGGGAAGGCTGTCGGGCGGGCACGGGAGCTGGCGCGGTGGGGCGACTGCGACGCCGCGTGGCGGACGCTGGCGGACGCCCTGCCGGACTGGCTGCCGCTGGGCCCGGACCACCTGGCCCCGCTGGGGTGGCTGGCCGATCCCCTGCTCGGCCCCCTGCTGACTCCGGAGCGGGGCCGCGAGCTGCTGTCCACGCCCCGGGGAGGGCAGCGGGGCGCTTCCCCGGCCCGGACGGCCGGTCTCGACCCGGAGGGTCTGGCCTGGCTCGCGGCCCCGGACTCCGACGACCCTCCGTCCTCCTACCGGTTCGTCCTGCTGGAGGGCGTGGCGCCGGCGGACCTGCCGGGGCGCCTCGCGGACGGGGACGGGGCGGGGCTGGAGGCCCCCATGACGTCCGCCGAGACGCGTCGGCGCGCGTTCCACGGAAGGTGGGAGTTCTCGTCCTACGACGACCGGGCCCTGGTGGCGGTCGGCCGGGCCGGGGACGGTTGGAGCTTCGCCTTCGACGGCGACCCCGCGCAGTTCGACGCGGACCGGTTCGTCTCCCCGGCCGTGGCCGCGTCCGCCGGTACCGGCACCCGCGCGGTGGTCGTCTGGTGCGGCTCCCCGCGCCCGGGGCGCGGAGAGCCGTTCCTCCACCTGTCCGTGGCACGGGACGGCATCGAGCAGTACGCCTTCACCCATGTGGACGGAGAGACGCACCGCACCGGGGAGATACCCGGGTCCCTGGACCCCGGCCGGTTCTCCGGCCCCGGAAGCGGCAGCATCGGGGAGCGGGCGCTGCTGGCGGCCGTGTCCGGAGAGTTCGGGGTCCGGCTGCCGCGTCACGCGCTCACGGCCGGGCGGCTGCACACCTTCACCACCCGCTCGTGGACGCGCCCGCCGGGGGAAGGGGAGGGATACGCCGTGATCAGGCTCGGTCGGGAGGCCTCGTCCTGACCGACGCGTGCCGGTACTCGCTCGGCGCCATCCCGTACGCGGCGCGGAACAGGCGGCTGAAGTGGGCGGGCGCTGCGAGCCCCCAGCGGGCGGCGATCGTCTGGATCGAGCGGTCGGCCAGGCGCGGGTCGGTCAGGTCCGCGCGGCAGCGTTCGAGGCGGCGGTGGCGTATCCAGGCGGCGGGCGAGGTGCCGTCCCGCGCGAACAGCTGCTGGAGCAGGCGCAGCGAGATGTGGTGGGCGTCCGCGACGGCCTGCGGGGTCAGCCGGGTGTCGGCGAGGTTCCGCTCCACGAACGTGCGGATCTCCACGCGCAGGGTGCTGTTGCGGGTCTCCGGCGGCACGGTGCGTTCGGCGTCCAGGCAGCGGCCGATCACGGAGGTCAGGAGATCGGTCGTGACCGACGCCAGGGTGGGCACGTCCCGGGGGGTGAACTCGTGGGCGCGGCGGTGCAGATCGGTGATCCAGCGGCCGAGGACGGCCTCCAGGCCCGTGCCACCGGGAATCGGCACGCCGACCAGCGGGCGCACGAGCCGCTCCGGCAGGGGCAGCAGGGCGCGGGGGACCGTGGCGACGACGGAGGACCACGTGTCCGGACTGGCCCGGATGGTGACGTCGAGGGGCCGGCTGCTGTCCGCCAGTACGAGGTGCCCCGGACCGTACGCACGGACGCCGTCGGCGTGCGTGAGCCGCCCGCTCCCGGAGATCACGTACTGCACCTGGTAGACCTCCGGGTCGTGACTCCGGATCAGGCGCGGTGTGCGCACCACGTCCAGGTGCGGCAGGGCGAGGGCGGAGATCTGGGCCTCGCCCAGGGCCAGGAGCCGCATCCTGGCCCTGAAGTCGTCCCGCATCTCGCTGCGCAGCACATTGCGCAGGTGGGACCGGCGCGCGATCTCCTCCCACAGGGCGAACCGCTCGGGAGCGGCCACCGTCTCCGTCGTGAACTCCGACACCAGCATCCCGCCCCCAGCCACGTCGCCCCGGCGCACGCCCGGCCGTCCGAGCCTGCCCGGACGGCCGGGCGGAGGGCGAGAGGGAGACCGGCCGTTTCCTCGCGGACGGGATGCCCCGGCCCGCACGCCTTGCCGGTCCGTGCGCGGACCGGCAAGGGGCGTGCGGGCGTCGTCAAGGACTTCGGCCGGCCCGCTCGACATGCTGGGGCCGTCATCACGCACCGGACACCAGCCAGAGGAGCCGATCGATGAACAAGCGCTACCTGGGCGTACTGCTCGCCGCCGGGGTCACCGCCGCGGGCCTGATGGTCCCGGCCACCGCCCAGGCGACCGCCCCGGCGGCCAAGGCCGGGAACTGCCGGGCCCACGCCCACTCGGCCAAGGACAACGTGACCCGCGGCAAGCCGTCCAAGTCCAGCGTCCCGCTCCGCAGCACGGGCCCCTACGCGGACTGCCAGATCGACGGGTACGTGGCCGACAACGTCACGCTCGTCTACCACTGCACGACCACGAACGACCTGGGCAGCAAGTGGACCTGGGTACGCATCCCCGGCGCCGGGGGCGGCTGGATCTACAACGAGAACCTCAGCCCGAAGGGGACCAGCAAGACCTGCTGACGGGGGCGCGGGTGCCCGCCCCGGCGGGTACCCGCGAGCAGGGCCGCGCGACGGGCCCCGCCCCTGGCGACCGCCGGGACGGGGCCCGGACCGGCACTTCCAAGCTGCCGGTCCACGCGCCTTCCCATCTGATGAGGCGTCAGTTCTAATCGAAGGGTGATGGGACACGCAGGCATGGCCGCCATAGCCGTCCGGTACCTCGGGTCCGTCGGCGCCGCCAACACCGCCGGCGCCCGGGAGGCGCCGGTCGAACCGCTGCCGCGCCCGCATCTGCGCGCCGTCGCCGAAGGGGAGCGGCCGCCGGTCGAACCGGGTGAGTTCCGCCGGGTGCTGGGGAGTTTCGCCAGCGGCGTCACGATCGTCACGGCGCACGATCCGGACGACCCGGCGGGCCCGGCGGGCTTCGCCTGCCAGTCGTTCGCCTCGCTCTCGCTGGACCCGCCGCTGGTCACGTTCATGGTGGCCCGTACGTCGACGACCTGGCCGCGGATCGCCCGCGCCGGGGCCTTCTGCGTCAACGTGCTCGGCGCGGACCAGGGCGCGCTGTGCCGGGGCTTCGCGGTGAGCGGCGCGGACAAGTTCGCGGGGGTGGCGTACGGGCCCGCCCCGGTGACCGGTTCGCCCCTGCTCGACTCGGTGGCCGCCTGGATCGACTGCCATGTCCAGGCCGTCCACACCGGGGGCGACCATCTGATCGTGGTCGGCCGGGTGGCGGCCCTGGGTGCGACGGACGGGGCCGTTCCGCTCCTGTTCCACCGGGGCGTCTTCGGCCGCTTCGCCCCCCTCGACGGCTGACCCGCCGCATCCCTCAGGGTGTGCGGACCCGGCGGATGACCAGGGCCATCAGGGCCGCCGTCGCGCACAGCGCGCCCGAGGCGTACCAGACCACGTCGTACGTGCCGAAGGTGTCGCGCGCCACGCCGCCCAGGAAGGCGACCAGGGCCGCGCCCACCTGGTGGGAGGCGAGCACCCAGCCGAAGACGATGGCGCTGTCGTCGCCGTAGTGCTCGCGGCACAGGGCCAGCGTCGGCGGGACGGTGGCCACCCAGTCCAGGCCGTAGAAGACGATGAAGAACACCATCGGCGGGTGCACCTCGGGGGCCATCAGCACCGGCAGGAAGAGCAGCGAGACGCCGCGCAGCGCGTAGTAGGCGGCGAGGAGGCGGCGGGCGTCGAAGCGGTCGGTGAGCCAGCCGGAGAAGACGGTGCCGATGACGTCGAAGACCCCGATGACGGCGAGCAGCGAGGCCGCGGCGGTGATCGGCATGCCGTGGTCGTGGGCCGAGGGCACGAAGTGCGTACGGATCAGGCCGTTGGTGGAGGCCCCGCAGATCGCGAACGTGCCGGCCAGCAGCCAGAACGGCCCGGTGCGCGCCGCGTCGGCGAGCACCCGCAGGGTCCGCCGCGCCGCCCCGCGCGCGGGCGCGGGCTTCTCCTCGTACGTGCCGCCGTACGGGGCGAGGCCCACGTCGGCCGGGTGGTCGCGGAGCAGGAACCAGACGAACGGGACGACGGCCAGGGCCGCGAGCGCCACCGTCACCGAGGCGGGGCGCCAGCCGTGGTGGGCGACGATCCAGGCGCAGAGCGGCAGGAAGACCAGCTGGCCGGAGGCGCCCGCGGCGGTGAGGATGCCGGTGACCAGGCCGCGCCGGGCGACGAACCAGCGGTTGGTGACCGTGGCGGAGAAGGCCAGCGCCATGGAGCCGGTGCCGAGGCCGACGAGCACGCCCCAGTAGATCATCAGCTGCCAGGACGCCGTCATCCATACGCTGCCCAGCGCCCCGGCCGCCACCGCGCCGAGGGCGACGGCGACGACCCGGCGGATCCCGAAGCGGTCCATCAGCGCGGCGGCGAACGGCGCGGTCAGCCCGTAGAGGGCCATGTCGACGGAGACGGCGAGTCCGATCTCCCCGCGCGACCAGCCGAACTCCCGGTTGAGCGGGTCGATGAGGAGGCCGGGCAGCGAGTTGAAGGCGGCGCCGCCGATGATCGTCACGAAGGTGACGGCGGCGACGATCCAGGCCCGGTGGACGCGCCGGAGGCGGGGGCGGGCCGGCCGCCCGGGAGCCTCGGACGCATCCCGGGCGGCGGTGTCGGTTGTCTGGGTCACGTCACCCAGCATCGGAGCGGGGCACACCTCCTCACGAGTGGCCGGAGGGACACCCTTCGCAGGAATCGGGCCACCGGCGCGCCCGGTGCCACCGGGCCGCCACCGCCCAGGCGCACCCCGCCCCCACCGCGTACCAGAGCAGATCGGGGGCGTTGAAGGTCGAGCCGAGCACCAGCCGCGCCACCGTGCTGTGCCGGGAGAGTCCGGCGGGCACCCCGGTCAGTTGCAGCAGCTCCACCGCCCAGCTGACCGCCAGCCCGGTCCCGGCCACGACGGCCGGCCGGGCCCCGGGCGCGACCACGGCGACCAGCGCGCAGATCAGCACGGTGTAGAGCGCGTCCCCGGCGTACTTGGCGAGGTCGCCGTCCAGGAGCGCCCGGACCCCGAGCCCGGCGAGCACGGTCAGCACGGCGGCCCCGGCCGTGACCGCGCGGGCGCGCGCCCGGGAGCCCCCGCCGCGCTCCTCGCGTCCGGTCACGCGATCCGCTCCAGCCGGCTGATCGGCCGGGCCACCAGCAGGACCGCCACCACCAGCAGGTTGATCACCGCTCCGGCGAGCAGCACCTCCGGCGCGCCCAGCCGGTCCGCGACCGGCCCGGCCAGGGCCCGGCCCGCCGCCAGCATCAGCAGCGAGCCCGCCACGTCGTAGGCGTGCAGCCGGTTCAGCGCCTCGGGCGGCACATGGGTCTGCACCGTCGTCGACCACATGACCAGCCAGAACGCGAACGCCGCGCCCGCCACGAGCTGCCCGGCCGCGAGCGCGGGCACCGGCAGCCCGAGCCCCAGCGCCACCAGGTTCACGCAGACCCCGGTGAGCGCGACCGCCCCCGCCGCGAGCGGACGGCGGGGCCGCAGCCGAAGGGCGAGCAGCCCGCCGACGACGCTGCCCGCGCCGTTCACCGCCATCATCACGCCGTACGTTCCCGAGCCGTGCGCCTCGGTGACCTCGATCGCGGTGAGCGGCAGCATCGGGCCGAGCACGGTGAAGCCGTAGACCGTCCAGATCGCGATCACCCCCCACAGCCAGCTGCGGGCCCGGAACTCCCGCCAGCCGTCGACCAGTTCGGCGACGAATCCGCCGCGCACGGCCTCGTCCCCGGCGGCCGGGGCGAGCCGCATCAGGAAGAGGCAGATCCCGGAGACCAGGAACGTCGAGGCGTTCGCCGCGTAGACCGCCCCGGCGCTGGCCAGCCCGACGAGCATGCCCGCGAAGGCCGGGCCCGCCATGGTCATCAGCGCCTCGGAGACCCGGAGCACCGCGTTGGCCCGCTGCACGTCCGGGGCGACCCGGGGCACGGTCGAGGCGACGCCCGGCTGGAAGAGCGCGGCGCCCACCCCGGCCACCGCGCTGAGCACGTACACCGCCCACAGCGGCGGGTTCCCGGTGGCGAAGGTGATGGCCAGCACCGAGGCGCCGACCAGCCGCAGCGCGTCCGCGATGACCATCATCCGGCGGGGCGTGAACCGGTCCGCCAGTACGCCGCCGAAGAGCACGAAGAGCGCCAGCGGCCCCATCCAGGCGGCCAGCGCGTACCCGACGGAGGAGTGCGGCCGGCCGGCCCCGAGCAGCCCGGCGGTGAGCGCCACCGGAATCATGCCGTCCCCGAAGAGGGCGGCGGTACGGGCGACGAAGAAGAGCCGGAAGTTACGGTTCCACAGCCCTTCGCCCAGGGACGGGTCGGACGGGAGGGGCGGGAGGGACCGCGCGCCCTCGCCCTCCGCGGCGGGAATGCGCGGGGGCCGCGCTGACTTTGCCTTCACGGGAGTGACATGTATCAGGGTTGAGGTCTATACCACTAGAGGTGAAGGGAGTCCCGCGTATGCCACGTGTGCCGCACCGGGTCGTCGTCCTGGCCCTCGACGGGCTGCTTCCCTTCGAACTCGGCATCCCCCAGCGGATATTCGGCCGCGCGTTCGGCGTCGAGGCGCACAACGCGGGCCGCCGCCTCTACCAAGTCGTGACCTGTTCGGTCCGCCCGCCGGGCCCGGTCCGCACCGACGCGGACTTCACGATCGGCGTCGAGCACGGCCCCGAGGCACTGGCCACCGCCGACACGGTGGTGATCCCGGCCAGTTACGAGCTGGGCCCGGTCCACTCCGAGGGCCGGCTCACCGGGGAACTGGCCGCAGCCTTCGCCCGGATCAGGCCGGGCACCCGGATGGTCTCGATCTGCACGGGCAGTTACGTACTGGCCGCCTCCGGCCGCCTGGACGGGCGCCCCGCCACCACCCACTGGTGGCACGCCGACCACTTCCAGCGGCTGTTCCCCGCCGTCCGGGTCGACCCGGACGTCCTGTTCATCGACGACGGGGACGTGCTGACCTCGGCCGGGGTGGCCGCCGGGATCGACCTCTGCCTGCACATCGTGCGCCGCGACCACGGCACCGCCGTCGCCAACGACGTCGCCCGCCGCACGGTCGTACCGCCGCACCGGGACGGCGGGCAGGCGCAGTACATCCGGCGCCCGGTGCCGGATTCCCGGCTCGCGGCCACGACGACCGCGCGGACCTGGGCTCTCGGGAGGCTGGAGCGGCCGATCCTGCTGCGCGACATGGCGCAGCAGGAGTCGATGAGCGTACGGACCTTCACCCGGCGGTTCCGGGAGGAGGTCGGGATCAGCCCGGTGCAGTGGCTGACCCAGCAGCGGATCGAGCGGGCCCGGCACCTGCTGGAGACGACGGACCTGTCGGTCGACCAGGTCGCCCGGGACGCGGGCTTCGGCACGCCCACGTCGCTGCGCCAGCACCTCCAGGCGGCGCTGGGGGTCTCCCCGACGGCCTACCGGCGCACCTTCCGCGCCGCGCGGACCTGAGGAGACCCCCTCGCGCCCGGCTCAGAACACCAGCACGCCGCGGGCCACCCGGCCCTGGTGGGCGTCCTCGGCCGCCTTGGCGAAGTCCTCCACCGGGTAGGTGGCGGTGACGAGTTCGTCCAGCAGCAGCCGGCCCTCCCGGTACAGCTCCGCGTAGAGCGCGATGTCCCGCTGCGGCCGCGAGGAGCCGTACCGGCAGCCCAGGATCGATTTGTCCAGGTACATCGTCGAGACCTTGAACGAGGCCTCCGCCGACGCGGGCGGGACGCCCAGCAGGACCGCCTGGCCGTGCCGGTCCAGCAGGTCGATCGCAGTACGGATCAGCTCGGTGCGGCCCACGCACTCGAAGGCGTGGTCGGCGCCGTCCGGCAGGATGCCGCGCACTCCGTCCGCCGAGGTCAGGAAGTGGGTCGCCCCGAACTGCCGGGCCACGGCCTCCTTCGCCGGGTTGGCGTCCACCGCGACGATCGTCAGCGCGCCCGCGATCCGGGCGCCCTGGATGACGTTGAGCCCGATGCCGCCGGTGCCGATGACCACGACGGTGTCGCCCCGGTCGACCTTCGCCCGGTTGAGGACGGCCCCGACACCGGTCAGCACCCCGCAGCCGATCAGGGCCGCCGAGGTCAGCGGGACGTCCGCCGGGATCTTCACCGCCTGCACGGCCTTGACCAGGGTCCGCTCGGCGAAGGCCGAGTTGGCGGCGAACTGGTAGAGCCGCTCGCCGCGCCGGGTGAACGGTTTCTTGGGCATCCCGATCGCCTTGCGGCACATCGTGGGCCGCCCCCGGTCGCACTGGGCGCACGCCCCGCAGTTGGCCAGCGTGGACAGCGCGACGTGGTCGCCGGGCGCCACATGGCCGACGCCCGCGCCGACCGCCTCCACCACGCCCGCGCCCTCGTGCCCGAGCACCACCGGCGCCGGGAACGGAATCGTCCCGTCGATCACCGAGAGGTCGCTGTGGCACAGCCCGGCCGCGGCCACCCGCACCAGCACCTCGCCCGGCCCCGGATCACGGATCTCCAGATCGTCGACGACCTCGGTACGCTCGCCGTCGAAGACGACGCCTCTCATCCCGTCTCCCTCGGTAGGCCGGACGGTCTCGTCCGCCCGGCGAAGTTGATCCGATCCGGTCCGACCCTTCCGTCCCGGTCCGTCCCGGACGGAAGGGTCACGCGTTCGGCCGGGCCTTCGCCGCGGCCGCGGCCGCCATCTCCTCCAGCCGCGCCAGCATCGGCATCGGGTCGGTGCCCACCGTCCCCGGCAGGAAGTCCGCGATCCGCTCGGGCGTCCACGCCCCCTCGACGTATCCGGCCCGCAGTTCCCTCGGCTGGGCCCAGACCGCGATCTTCGGCCCGGCGACCGTGTACACCTGGCCGGTGATCCCCTCGGCGCGGGCCCGCTCGCTGAGCAGGTAGACCACGAGCGCCGCCACGTCCTCGGGCTCGCCGATCTCCTTCAGCTCCATCGGCACATTGGCGGACATCCGGGTACGGGCCACCGGCGCGACCGCGTTGGCCGTGACGCCGTACTTGTGCAGGCCGAGCGCCGCGCTCCGGACCAGCGAGATGATCCCGCCCTTGGCCGCGCTGTAGTTGGCCTGGGCGACGCTGCCCTGGTGGTTGCCGCTGGTGAAGCCGATCAGGGTGCCGCCGCCGTCCTGCTTCCGCATCACCGCCGAGGCAGCCCGGAAGACGGTGAACGTGCCCTTGAGGTGGGTGGCGACCACCGGGTCCCACTCCTCCTCGGACATGTTGAAGAGCATCCGCTCGCGCAGGATGCCCGCCACGCAGACCACCCCGTCGATCCGGCCGAACCGGGCGAGCGCCGTGTCCACGATGCGCTGGCCGCCCGCCATCGTGGAGATGTCGTCGGCGACCGCCACCGCCTCGCCGCCCGCCGCCTCGATCTCCTTGACGACCGACTCGGCGACCTCGCTGCTCGGCTCGCCGCCCTCGATGGAGACCCCGTAGTCGTTGACGACGACCTTCGCGCCCTCGGCGGCCGCCGCGAGCGCCACCGCCCGGCCGATGCCGCGTCCGGCACCGGTCACGGCCACCACCTTGCCTGCCAAGAAGTTCCCCATGCCCGGCCCCTTCCCGCGGTTTCTGACGGACCGTTAGATTTTATGGGCCATCAGGTCCACGAGCACAAGCCCCGGGAGGCGCCATGTCACTGCCGGCCGAGTTCCACGACATCGCGAAGCGGGTCAACAACTGGGGCCGCTGGGGCGCCGACGACGAGATCGGCACCCTCAACCTGATCACCGACGCCGTGGTCCGCGAGGCCGCCGCGACCGTGCGCAGCGGGCTGCGCGTCCCGCTGGCGCTGCCGCTGCGGCAGGACGGCGTCCAGAGCGGGCTGGTCCCCGGGCGGATCAACCCGACGCACACCATGGTCCAGATCAACCAGGAGCTGTTCGGCCCCGGCACCGTCGCCACCAGCGACGACATGGCCGTACTGAGCCTCCAGACGGCCACCCACTGGGACGCCCTCACCCACGCCTCGCACTCGGGGAGGATCTACAACGGCCGCCCCGCCGCCACGATCACCGCCCACGGCGGCGCGCAGTTCAGCGGCATCGACAAGGTCCCGCACCTCGTCTCGCGCGGGGTACTCCTCGACGTGGCCCGCGCGCTCGGCACGGACCGGCTGCCCGGCGACCACGCCGTCACCCCCGAGGACCTGGAGGCGGCCGAGGAACTGGCAGGGGTACGGGTCCGCTCCGGCGACGTCGTCCTCGTACGGACCGGGCAGATACAGGTGTACCTGGCGGGCGACACCCACGCGTACGCCTACCCCTCGCCCGGACTCTCGGTCCGGACGCCCGAGTGGTTCCACGCCCGCGACGTCGCAGCGGTCGCCAACGACACCCTGACCTTCGAGATCTTCCCGCCGGAGATCGAGAACCTGTGGCTGGGCGTGCACGCGCTGGACCTGGTCGAGATGGGCATGCTCCAGGGCCAGAACTGGAACCTGGAGGCGCTGTCCACAGCCTGTGCGCAGGAGAACCGCTACGCCTTCCTGCTCTCCGCGATGCCCGAACCCTTCACCGGCGCCACCGGCACCCCGGTCGCCCCGGTCGCGGTGCTCTGAGTCGCGGGGCGTCGCACACCCCGTGGTGGTGAACGTGCCCCGTGCCGTCCGGACGCGGCAGGGCCCGCGGCTATGCTCGCCCGCCATGACCGGGAACCAGGTACCCGCGCCCGGCCCGGCCCGTGACGCGTCCGTCGTCGTGGCCCGCGACGCCTCGGGCAGGGTCGCGCTGCTGTCCGCCGACTTCCCCCGCCACGGCGGCGAGCACCTGTTCCTCCCCGGCGGCCGGCGGGAGGACGGCGAGACCCCGGAGGAATGCGCACGGCGCGAACTGCGTGAGGAGGCCGGGATCACCGCCCGACGCTGGCGGCCCCTCGGCGTGTACGCGATCACCCTGGACGCCACTGCCCGCGTCCACCTCTACGAGGCCCGCGGACTGACCCTGGGACCGCAGCGGCCGACCGCGACGGAGACGGACTTCACGCTGTCCTGGTGGCCGATGGCGGACGCCCTGCAGGCCGCCGGGAACGGACGCTTCCTCCTCCCGGCCGGGCCCCTCGCCCTCTTCCTCGCCGACAGGCCCTGACCACCCAGGGACGGCCGGGCGGGGGCGGCCCGTTCCGACTGCTTTAACCTTTATGCAGATGGCCGAGGGGCGAGGCGCTACGCGAGATGCGTGACGGCCCGCGACACCGGATGCTTCACGAGGTCCGGTACGGGCGTGCCCGTCGCGCCGGGGTGCAGGGGCAGCTGGATCAGCGGCGCGCTCCGGTCGACCTCGCACCAGATCCGCTTGCCCGCACCCTCCGGCTGCCAGCCCCAGCGGTCGGCGAGGCCGTCCACCAGCTCCAGGCCCCGGCCGTTGGTGTCCTCGCCCGCCGCGTGCCGCTGGAGGGGCGGACGGCAGCTGGCGTCGGCCACCTCGACCCGGACCGTCCCGGGGCAGCCGGAGGCGCCGGTCAGGCCGAACAGCATGCGCAGCACGGCCGGGCAGCCGGTGTGCACCACCGCGTTGGTGACCAGCTCCGAGATCAGCAGGATCAGCGTCTCGGCCAGGGGCTCGTCGTCACTTATCCCGGACCCGACCAGCCTCGACCGGGCCCATCTACGGGCCCGGCCGACCTCCGCGGGGTCGGCCCCGACTTCCAGCTGAACCTGAAGCACCTGCACCGCTCACACCATCCGAACCGGCGGACACATCGCCTCGCGCCTCCTTGGGGTCACGGAACGTGATTCCCCTACGAGACAGCATGGTTGACGTACAGTCACCGCAACAAGCGCTTCGGGCATACTCCAGCGCGAAGGAGTACGTGTACTCCATACTGTGCGACGCACTTCGCGGGGAGTCGAACAGCGGCCCGCGCGGACCGCTTCCCGGGCGCGCCCGGCGCCGCTGCCTGGACCGCGAGCAGGAAACCGCTTACGGGCCGGAGTCACCGCACCGGCCATCACCGGACTGCCCGGTTCCAGTTCCTGTCGCACTCCACGGAGCGTACCCGAGCCGGGAGCCGACTCCACCCCGTGACGAAAGATGTGCCGGACATGGATCGGGGCCCGGCGCCACTGCCTCACGCTGTGTGATTCCGTGGGGGTGGGTGGCCGGTGGTTCGGGACGTGTCCGGCGTCAGCGCAGGTCCGCGGCGAGCGTCTCCTCGGCCGCCGCCGCGGTGTGCCACCACCCGGCGCGCAGCCAGGCCCGCTTGAGGTGGAGGTGGACGTCGGACTCCCAGGTGAAGCCCATGCCGCCGTGGACCTGGAGGCAGTCGCGCGCGTTGCGGACCGCCGCGTCGTCGGCGAGGAGCTTGGCGCCCGCGATCTCGACCGGGTCCCCGGTCACGGCCGCCGCGTAGACCGCGCAGCGGGCCAGTTCGGCGCGGACCAGCATCCCGGCGCAGAGGTGCTTGACCGCCTGGAAGGAGCCGATCGGGGCGCCGAACTGCTCGCGCGTACCGGCGTACTCGACGGCCAGCTCGGTGGTGCGGGCGGCGCTGCCGAGCTGTTCGGCGGCGGTGAGCAGGGCCCCCTCGTCGCGCGGGTGCCGGGCGCCGGACGGCAGCGGTTCGTCGGCGGCCACCGGTCGCGCGGGCCGCCACAGCGGGGTGAACGGGTCGGTGGAGCGCATCGGCGCGGCCGCCTCCCGGACCGGTCCGGCGTCCCGGACCAGGCCGCCGGGCCGGTCGCCGGGGCCGAGGACCAGGAGCGCGTCGGCCCCGCCCAGGTGGGCCACCGGCTCCCCCGCATCGGCCACCGCCACCACCGCCTCGCCCCGCGCCGCGCCCTTCACGGCCCCGGCGGCGAGGTGGGTGGCGACGAGCGGACCGGGCAGCAGCACCCGGCCCGCCTCCTCGAAGAGCAGGACGGCCTCGGGCAGCCCCAGGCCGACGCCGCCTTCCGCCTCCGGCAGCCGCAGCGCGAAGAACCCGGCGTCGCCGAGCTCCCGCCACAGCGCCGGGTCCACCGCCGTGCCGCTCTCCAGCGCGGCCCGCATCCGGTCCCTGCCGAACCGCCCGGCGAGCAGGTCCCGTACCCCTGCCCGCAGGGCCCGTTGGTCGTCCGAGAGCTGGAAGTCCATGAGCGTCAGCGCCCCTTCGGCAGGCCGAGCACGCGTTCGGCGACGATGTTCCGCTGGATCTGCGAGGTGCCCGCGGCAATGGTGTACGAGAGCGAGGAGAGCCGGTCGAGCACCCACTCCCGGTCCAGGTCGGCGGCGTCGGCGCCGAGCACCTCGGCCGCCGCCTCGTACAGCTCCTGGCGGGCGTGCGAGTAGCGCAGCTTGAAGACGGAGCCGCCGGTGCCGACGACACCGCCCCGCCCGGCCTCGCTGACGTTCCACTGGGTGAGCCGCCACAGCGCCCGGAACTCGGCGTTGAGCCCGCCGAGCCGGCGGCGGAGCACCGGATCGTCCCAGGAGCCCCGGCGCCGGGCCTCGGCGGCGAGCGCGGCCAGGGTGCGGCGGCAGGCGACGACCTCGCCGACGAAGGCGGTGCCGCGCTCGAAGGAGAGGGTGACCATGGTGACCCGCCAGCCGTCGTTCTCGGCGCCGACCCGGTTCTCCGCCGGCACCCGTACCTCGTCGAGGAAGACCTCGGCGAACTCGGTCGATCCGGCGAGGGTGCGCAGCGGGCGGACGGTGACGCCGGGGGCGTCCATCGCCATGGCGAGCCAGGTGATGCCGCGGTGCCGGGGGGCCGCCGGGTCGGTGCGGACCAGCAGTTCGCACCAGTCGGCGACCTCGGCGTGCGAGGTCCAGATCTTGCTGCCGCTGACCACGTAGTCGTCCCCGTCGCGCACCGCCCGGGTCCGCAGCGCGGCGAGGTCCGATCCGGCACCGGGCTCGCTGAACCCCTGGCACCAGATCTCGTCGCCGCGCAGCACCGGCGGCAGCCAGCGGGCCCGCTGCCCGGCGGTGCCCTCGGCGGCGATGGTCGGTCCGGCGTGCAGCAGCCCGACGAAGTTGGCGCCGACGTACGGGGCCCCGGCCAGCTCGGTCTCCTCCAGGAAGATCAGGTGCTGGGTGGGGGTGGCGCCCCGGCCGCCCGCGTCGAGCGGCCAGTGCAGACCGGCGTACCCGGCGTCGTACAGCGCCCGCTGCCAGGCCGTGTCGTACGCGCGCCGCCCCGGCCAGTCCTCGGGGGCGGGTTTCGCGGGCAGCGACGGGAGCGCGGCGGCCAGCCAGGCCCGCAGCCGCGCCCGGAACTCCTCTTCCTCCTCCGTGTACGCGAGGTCCACGGCGGCCTACCTGTCCAGGTCCAGGCCGAGCATCCGGATGGCGTTTCCGCGCATCAGTTTGTAGACGGTCTCGTCGTCCAGTCCCTTGACGTGGTCGAGGGCGACCTCCTTGGTGTGCGGGAAGGTCGAGTCCACGTGCGGGTAGTCGGTCTCGAAGGTGGCGTTGTCGCGGCCGACGACGTCGAGCGAGGCGATGCCGTGCTTGTCGCGGAAGAAGCAGCAGAAGATCTGCCGGTAGTAGTACGTGGACGGCGGCTCGGGGATCAGATCGCGCACCCCGCCCCAGGCGCGGTGCTCCTCCCAGACGTCGTCGGCGCGCTCCAGGGCGTACGGGATCCAGCCCATCTGGCCCTCGCTGTAGGCGAGCTTCAGCCGGGGGAAGCGGACCAGGACCCCGCTGAAGAGGAAGTCCATCATCGAGGCCATGGCGTTGTTGAAGGAGAGGCTGGCCTGCACGGCGGGCGGGGCGTCCGGGGAGGCGGCCGGCATCTGCGAGCTGGACCCGATGTGCATGTTGACGACCGTGCCGGTCTCCTCGCAGACGGCGAAGAAGGGGTCCCAGTAGCCGGTGTGGATGGAGGGGAGCCCGAGGTGGGTGGGGATCTCCGAGAAGGTCACCGCCCGCACCCCGCGCGCCGCGTTCCGCCGGATCTCGGCGACGGCCAGGTCGATGTCCCAGAGCGGGATGATGCAGAGCGGGATCAGCCGGCCGCCGCTGTCGCCGCACCACTCCTCGACCATCCAGTCGTTGTAGGCGCGGACGCAGGCGAGCGCGACCTCCTTGTCGTGCGCCTCCGCGAAGGTCTGGCCGCAGAAGCGCGGGAAGGTCGGGAAGCAGAGGCTGGCCTCGACGTGGTTGAGGTCCATGTCCTTGAGCCGCTCGGCCGGGTCCCAGCAGCCGGGCCGCATCTCGGCGCGGGTGATGCCCTCCAGCGTCATGTCGTCGCGGTCGAAGCCGACGGCGGCGATGTTCCGCTTGTACGGGAACTTCAGGTCCTCGTAGATCCACCAGTCGGTGGGCGGCCCGTCCGGGTCCATCGTGATGACGTACTTGCCGCCGGTGTACGCCAGCTCGCCGATGCCCGCGGTGAGCGGCTGCGGGCCGCGCTCGCGGTACTTCGCGGGCAGCCAGGTCGAGAAGAGGTGCGGCGGCTCGATCACATGGTCGTCGACGCTGACGATGCGAGGCAGTTCCGTCATGGTGTCCCCTCCGGCGAACGTTTTTCTGATGACCCGTCAGATCGATGTCGCCCTCAGGCTAGCCCCGCACCCCTGGACCGACAAGGCGCGGCGCTCTACGCTCTTCGCACTATCTGACTATCCGTCAGCTATTGAGAGGGGTCGGCCATGACCGGGACCGCGCACGCCCTGGACGCCTCGCGCACCTTCTGGGAACTCGTCGAACGCCGGGCCGCCCTGACCCCGGACCGCCCCTTCCTCCTCCAGGGCGACCGCGTCCTGACCTTCGGCGGGCTGCGCGAACGCGGCGAGCGGGTGGCGGCCGGGCTGTGGGGGATGGGAGTGCGCCCCGGCACCGTCGTCGCCTGGCAGCTGCCGACCCGGATCGAGACGGTGCTGCTCTCCTTCGCGCTGACCCGGATCGGGGCCGTCCAGTCGCCCGTCATCCCCTTCTACCGGGACCGCGAGACGGGGTTCGCGCTGCGCGAGTCGGAGGCGGAGTTCTTCGCGGTGCCGGGCACCTGGCGGGGGTTCGACCACACGGCGATGGCGAAGCGGCTGGCCGGGGAGCCCGGACGGCGGGCGCCGGAGGTCTTCGAGGCGTACGACACGCTCCCGGACGGCGACCCGGCGGTGCTGCCGCCGCCGCCCGCCGACGGTACGGCGGTGCGCTGGATCTACTGGACCTCGGGCACCACCTCCGACCCGAAGGGCGTCCTGCACACCGACCGGAGCCTGATCTCGGCGGGCGCCTGCCTGGCCCACGCGCTGCGGCTGACCCCGAACGACGTCGGCTCGATGGCCTTCCCGTTCGCCCATGTCGCCGGGCCGGACTACTCGGTGATGCTGCTGCTGTACGGGTTCCCCGCAGTGCTGTTCGAGCACTTCGCGCTGCCGGACGCGCTGGCGGAGTACCGGCGCCACGGGGTGACGGTCGCGGGCGGGTCCACCGCGTTCTACTCGATGTTCCTGGCCGAACAGCGCAAGGACCCGGGCACCCGGCCCGTCCCCTCCCTCCGGCTGCTGGCGGGCGGCGGCGCCCCCAAGCCGCCGGAGCTCTACCACGCGGTGGTCCGGGAGATGGGCCTCCAGCTCACCCACGGATACGGCATGACCGAGGTCCCCATGATCACCATGGGCGACCCGGACGACACCCCGGAGCACCTGGCCGGGACGGAGGGCCGCCCGCCCGGGGGCATGGAGATCCGGATCACCGACGAGCGGGGCGGGCCCCTGCCGTACGGCACCGACGGCGAGGTCCGGCTGCGCGGCGAGGCCGTCTGCGCGGGCTATCTGGACCCGGCGGCCCGTGCCGCGGCCTTCGACGCCGAGGGCTTCCTGATCACCGGCGATGTCGGCCACCTCCGCGAGAGCGGCCATCTGGTGCTCACCGGGCGCCTCAAGGACATCATCATCCGCAAGGGTGAGAACATCTCCGCCAAGGAGATAGAGGACCTGCTCCACCGCCACCCGGGCGTCGCCGACGCGGCGGTGATCGGCCTCCCGGACCCGGAGCGCGGCGAACTGGTCTGCGCGGTCGTCGAACAGCCGTCCGGCGCCGCCCCGCTGACCCTGGCCGGGATCACCGGCCACCTCCGCGCCGAGGGCCTCGCCGTGCACAAACTCCCCGAACGCCTGGAGGTCCTGGATGCCCTTCCCCGCAACGACACCCTCCGCAAGGTCCTCAAGTACCGCCTCCGGGAGCGGTTCGCCTGAGCCCGATCCGGTACGGGCCCCGGGACCGGCGCTCGTCGTGGGCGGTACGGGCATGCTCTCCGGCACCGTCCGCGGGCTGGTGGCGGACGGGCTGCGCACCGCCGTCGCCGCCCGGGGCGAGGCGGCCCTCCGCGCGCTGGTACGGAGCACCGCCCACCCCGCCAGGACGCTGGCCCTGGCCACGGACTACACCGACACCAGGGGCTTCCGCTCGGCGCTGGAACGGGCCCGGGACGAACTGGGCCCGTTCCGGACGGTCGTCCTGTGGATCCGCACCCCCAGCCGCGACACCGCCCTCCCCGTCGTCGCGGACGTACTGGCGGCCGGCGCGGTGGTCGTCGACATCCGGGGCAGCGCGGCGGCCGCCCCTGGCCGCGCCCGGCCGCTGCCGCCGCCGGACCTGGCCGGCTGCGACCACCGCCCGGTCGTCCTCGGCTTCGCCGACGGCCCGGACGGCACCCGCTGGCTCACCCACCAGGAGATCGCCGACGGGGTACTGGCCGCGGCGCGCGCCCCCGCCCCGGCCGCCACCACCACCGACGACGGACCGGGCCGGGTCATCGGCCGCGTACGCCCCTGGCACGACCGGCCGTGACCCCGCCCGCTCAGGCGGAGAGCGGGCGGCTGTCGGGGGCGACGGCCGTGGCCGGGTCCGGGTAGACGTCGAAGAGGCGGCGCACGCCGAGGGCGGCGAGCACCCGGTTCACATGGGAGCCCTCCTCCGCGCCCCGGGCCGGGAGGACCAGGCGCAGGCGGCCGCCGCAGGAGCGCATCAGCCGGCGGGCGGCGATCAGTACGCCGACACCGCTGGAGTCGCAGAACAGCACCTCGGAGAGGTCGAGCACCACGTCGTGGCGGCCGGCGGCGACCGCGTCGTGGACGGACTGGCGCACGGCGGACGACGTCAGCAGGTCCAGTTCGCCGCGGATACGCAGCACGGTCCATTCGGCCTGGACGGTCTCGGCCACGGTGAGTGTCACGCGACGGGGCCTCTCGTTCCGGGAATTCCAAGGATTCCAATGCTTCGGCTGATTCCGGATATTCCGACGATCCGGAAGTTTTCCCTCCTTCTCGCCGCTGCCCCGGTCACGGCCCCTCGAAACACCGGCCGCTCCGCCAGAACGCCACCACGGTCCTACCGGAACGATCGCCCCGGGACCGGATTCCGCCACCCCGCGACGCCGGACACCCCCGCCGCGCCCTTACCACCCCGGGCCGTTTCAGGGGCGCACTTGCCACAAAGGTACGTACATCATCGGCAGCGGCGACTACATTCGGTCCCACGAGGGGAACGTGGCTGGGGGACGCATGGCTAAAAACGCACCACCCCGCTGGGACCGCAGGATGCAGCAGCGACTGGCGCGCGGCGAGGAGGCCGCGCTCGGTGAGCTCTACGACCGCTTCGCCGCTCTGGTGCACAGCCAGGCCCAGCGGATACTCGACGACGACACCGCCGCCGACCACGTGACCCGTGAGGTCTTCGGCTACATGTGGGAGAACCCGGACGCGTACGACCCCCGGCAGGGACCGATGCGGGCCTGGGTGGCCCGGCTCGCCCACCGCCACGCGGTGCGCAGGCTCCGCGAGACGGGTACGGGCGGCGCGGACGGGGCGGAGTTCGAAGAGCTCGACGCGCTGGAGGAGCGGGTGAGCCGGGCCACGGCCGCCGCGCGCGCCGACTACATCGTCGAGTCCATGCCCGCCCCGCTGTGGGCCGCCCTGGAGCTCGCGTACGTACAGCGCCGGGACTACCGGCAGGCCGCGGCAGATCTCGGGGTGACCGAGGACGAGGCCCGCCGCCGCCTCCGGCTCGGGCTCCAGCTCCTCTCCAGCGCCCACGCCCGCCCCTCGGACGGGGCCTCGCCGCCCGGATACGGGTCCTCCCGGTGACCGACGACGCGAACGGGCCCGAGAGCGCGGGGCCCGCCGCCGGACGCCCCGACGGGCTCCGGAACGTCCGGCGCATACCGGCGCAGCGGCCCGCGGCCGACGACCTCGCTCCCGCCGCCGCTCCGCCGCCCGGTCCCGTCCCACCGGCCGGGGAGCCGTCCCCGGCCCCTCCCCCGCCGACGCCCCGACCGGAACCGGAATCCACCGTGGCCCCACCGGAACCACCGCACCGGCTCCTGAGGGCGCTGCTCGGCGCCTGGGCCCTGTCCGCCTGCTCCACGGAGGAGACCGAGGCGGTCGAGGCGCATCTGACCGAGTGCGCCGCCTGCGCGGACGAGGCGCTGCGGCTGCGGGACGCGGTCGGGCTGCTGCACACCGACGGCAGCCTGGACCTCGACCCGACGCTGCGCGGCCGGGTGATCGACGCCTGTCTGAGCCGCCGCCCGGCCGCCATCCCGGTGCCGGGCTGGGCCGCGCCGTACGAGGCGGAGACCGCCCGGCTCGACGCGCTGCTCCGGGACATCGGCGGCGCGGAGTGGCACGCCCCGGTGCGGCTGAAGTGGTTCGAGAGCGAGCAGGAGACCGGCCGCCGGACCACCGTCGCGGGCGTCATCGGTCATCTGACGGCCGTCGACGGGCTGATCGGCACCGCCCTCGATCTCGACGTGCCGCTCGGCGACCACCGCTCCGGGTCCGGCGCCGACTGGCCGCTCTCCCCCACCGCGCGCACCGAGGCGTACTGGTCGGCGTCCCGGCTGCCGCCCACCCGGGAGGTCCACGAGCCGTGGCGCGCTCAGACCCACACCCTCATCCGCACGGTGTCCCTCGCCGGCCGCAGGGTCTCCGAGCTGTCCGTCTCGTACGGGGACTTCGCCCTGCCGATGCACGACGCCCTGCTGGACCGGGCCTTCGAGTGCTGGATGCACGGCGGCGACATCGCGGACGCGGTGGACTACCCGTACGAGACCCCGTCCGCCCCGCATCTCAACCGGATGATCGACCTGGCGGCCCGGCTGCTGCCCGCCACCCTCGCCGCACGCCGCCGGTCCGGGCTGGCCGGGCCCGCCCGGCACCTGGTGACGGCCGGTTCACCGGGCCGTTCGCTCCATCTGGAGGTCGAGGGTTCGGGCGGCGGCGACTGGTACGTACCGCTGGACTCGCCCGCCGCGCTCGGTTCGCCCGCGCACACCGTGGCGCAGGTCGCGCTGGACGGGGTGGAGTTCTGCCGGCTGGTCGCCGGGCACGTCTCGCCGGAGGAGGCCGCGGCCGGTCAGCAGGGCGACCGCGAGGCCATCCGGGACGTGCTCTTCGCCGCGGCCTCGCTGAGCCGCCTGTAGGAGCCGGGACCGGGCGGGGTCCCGGGGGCCGGGACCGCCGGGGGCGTCAGGCGAAGACGACCGTGCGGTGGCCGTTGAGCAGGATGCGGTGCTCCGCGTGCCACTTCACGGCCCGCGCCAGCGCCTGGCACTCCACGTCGCGCCCGATGGCGACCAGCTGGTCGGGGGTGACGCCGTGGCCCACCCGCTCGACCTCCTGCTCGATGATCGGCCCCTCGTCGAGGTCGGCCGTCACGTAGTGCGCCGTGGCGCCGATCAGCTTGACCCCGCGCGCGTGCGCCTGGTGGTACGGCTTCGCGCCCTTGAAGCTCGGCAGGAAGGAGTGGTGGATGTTGATGATCCGGCCGCTCAGCTGCTTGCACAGGTCGTCCGAGAGGACCTGCATGTAGCGGGCGAGGACGACCAGCTCGACGTCCTCCTCGCGGACCAGCTCCAGCAGCCGCGCCTCCGCGTCGGCCTTGTTCTCCCTGGTCACCGGAATGTGCCGGAACGGCACGTTGTACGAGGCGACCAGCTCGGCGAAGTCCGTGTGGTTGGAGACGACGGCGGCGATCTCGACCGGCAGCGCCCCGATCCGCGAGCGGAACAGCAGGTCGTTGAGGCAGTGCCCGAACCGGCTGACCATCAGCACGATCCGCATCCGCTCCGCGGAGCGGTGGATCTGCCAGTCCATCCGGAAGGAGTCGCCGACCGCGGCGAAGCTGGCCCGCAGCTTCTCCACGGTCACCGGCGCCTCCGCCGAGAAGTGGACGCGCATGAAGAAGAGACCGGTGTCGTGGTCACCGAACTGCTGGCTGTCCTCGATGTTGCAGCCGGTCATGAAGAGATAGCTCGACACGGCGTGCACGATGCCCTGCTTGTCGGGGCAGGACAGCGTGAGGACGTACTGCTCGGGGGCGTCCCCGGCGGGCTGCGGCTCGGTCATTCCCGTAGCGTGCCACACCGGGGAGCCGTCAGGCCGAACCGGTCAGAATGTGGAGGACGTCGAGGGAACGCGGCGGCGTGTCGGGGTCCTCGCCGTCGTTCCCGGCGAGCAGCACATGGGCCTCGCGGGCGGCCTGCACGGCCTCCGGCCAGCCGGGGTGCTCCAGGTACGCGGAGACGGGGGCGTCCGCCCCGACCTGGTGCATGATGCGCAGCACCCGCAGGACGGCGACGTCGACGAGGGCCGCCTCGCCCGCGTCGCGGAAGATCGTGCCTATGTATTTCTCGGCGGACCAGTTGTCCAGCCAGGTGTCCTCGACCAGGCGGTAGACGGCGTCGGTGACGTCGCCGTACCCCTCCCGGCCGGCCAGCCAGCACTCATGGTGGAAGACGGGGTCGGAGAGCATGTGCAGCGCCGAGCGCACGTTGCTGCGCCAGCGCCACCACGGCATGTCATTCAGCGGCATGCCGCCCATGGTGGAGGAGCGACGGCCGCGACGGGAAGAGTTCTCCGAACCTTGCTGCACGGTCATCGATCGTACGTTCCCTCGCGCGCCCGTCGTCCGGGCCCCCGGAATTCACCCGGACGTCACCGCGTGTTGACCGGTGCACACGGCGCCGTTACCCCGAATCCGGAAATGTTCATGCCCATGACCGGATGGCGACGCCACATTTCTCCGCGCTTCTCCAGAATCCTGACGAGCGCGGTGCTCGGGGCATCGCTGATCAGCGGTTGCGGCGCTCTCCCTGGGGCCACGGGGGGCTCCAGGGAGAGCGTCACCGTCATGACCTGGGCGCCGAGCGGCGTCGCCGGGCCGGACACGGTGAACATGGCGGGCATGACCTCCATGGCGCGCGCCTACGCCCGCTGGGTCAACGACAACGGCGGCCTGAACGGCCACCACCTGCGCGTCCTCACCTGCGACGAGCAGGACACCTCCGCCGGCGCGGCCGGCTGCGCCCGGCGGGCCGTCAAGGAGAAGGCGGTCGCGGTCGTCGGCTCGTACAGCCGGCACGGGTCGGCGTTCATGCCGGTGCTGGAGGGCGCCGGCATCCCCTTCATCGGCGGGTACGGCGCCACCGACGAGGAGTTCTCCAGCTACCTGTCCTTCCCGGTCAACGGCGGCCAGGCCGCCCTGCTCGCGGGCAACGCCCGGCAGCTGGCCCGCTCCTGCGAGCGGGTGTCGGTGGTGCGGCCGGACACCCTCGGCGGCGACGGCCAGGCATGGCTCCTGCGGACCGGCCTGACCTCCGCCGGGCGGTCCGCGCCGGCCGACATCCGGGCGCCGGAGACGGCGACCTCGTACGACGACGCGGCCGGTGCGGCGCTCCGCGCGGCGGGCCCGTCCGGCGGTTGCGCGACGGCGGTGCTCGGCAGGCGGACGGAGACCTTCTTCGACTCGTTCCGGCGGATGGAGCCGTCGTACGGGAAGGTGCGGATCTCCTCGGTGCTCGGCAGCGTCGACCAGCCGCTGATCGACAGCACCGGCGGCCGGAACAGCCCGTTCGAGGGGGCGTACGTCACCGGCTGGTACCCGGACTCGGGCGACGCCCGCTGGGACGGGATGCGGCAGGTGATCCGGAAGTACGCCTTCGGCGACAACCGGATCGACCCGGACGACACCGGGGTGCAGACCACCTGGGTCGCGTACACCGTGCTGAAGGGGCTGGTGAAGGCGGTCGACGCCTCCCGGATCACCCCGTGGCGGATCACCTCCGCCCTCAACACCGGCACCTCGGTCGGGACCGGCGGCCTCACGCCGGTGCTGCGCTGGGGATTCGACGACGTGCTGGGCTCCACCGCCTATCCGCGGATCGTCAACACCAGGGTGACGTTCCAGGTGGTCCGCGGCGGGCGGCTCGTCGCGGACCGGAAGGGGTTCGTGGACGTCGCGGAGACGCTCTCGGACGCCAGCACCAGAAGCTGACCGGGCCGGGACTCCGGCCGGTCCGGGCCGCCGGGGCGCCCGGACCACCGGCCGGGGTCAGAGCTCCGTCGCCGCCCGGCGGGTCAGGCCGTACTTCGCCGCGATCGAGTTCCAGAGCTTCGACGCCTCCTGCTTCGCCTTGCTCGCCTCGCCGCTCTGCGCGTTGGCCTGCTGCGTCTCGGAGGTCGTACGGGCCTTGCCGTGCTTGCACACCTTCCGGCCGTGCTTGGCCTGCTCGGCCCAGGCCGCGTAGTGGTCGTCGGCGGAGGCGGACGCCTGCCACGCCCGGGTGAGGGCGCTGGTCAGCCGCTCGTTCTCGGGCAGCTGGTCGACCGTGAGGCCGCCGAGCCGGGTCACCAGGTCGCGGCGCTGCTTCGCGGCGTCCTTCAGGGCCGTCACGGCCTCGTCCAGGTCGGTGCAGTTCTTGGTCTTCTCGACGGCGCCGATGACCGCGGCCCGGCTGTTGTTGCTGTCCGCCAGCAGCTTGTCCAGCTCCTCGGCCTGGGGCTTCGCCGGGTCGGCGGGGGCCTCCTGGGTGGGCTTGTCGGCGGGCCGGCTCGCCGAGGCGACCGGCTGCTGGTCGTCCTTGGCCTTGTCGTCGCCGTTGCCGCTGAGCAGCGCGCCCGCGCCGAGACCGACGACGGCGCAGCCGGCCACGACCGCCGCGATCAGCGTGACGTGCGGCCGCTTCCGGCGCGCGGGCGGCTCCTCGTCCACCGGCCGGTACGCGGACGGGGGCGGGGGCTGGTGGGCCGGCGGGGCGCCCTGGTACGCGGGGGCGTGAGGGAGCTGGGGCATCTGCTGGGTGGCGCCGGCCGGCTCGTCGCTGCGGAACAGGTTGTCGAACTCGGCGGGCGGCTGCCGTTCGCCCGGGGCGCCGGGCCGGACGTCGTACGGGGCACCGGCGGGCACCGGCGCGATGTACTGCGTGGCGTCCGCGTCCCCGCCCTGGCCCTGACCGGGCTGCTGGTACGCCTGCTGCGGGGGCTGCGCCCCGGTGCGGCCGAGGAACGCTGTCGACTCGGCGGGGTTCTCCGGCGGCAGCCCACCGGGCGCGGGCCCGCCGGGCACCGGCGCGATGTACTGCGTGGCGTCCGCGTCCCCGCCCGCACCGGGCACGGCCTCGGGCGGCAGCGGCTGCGCGAACGACTGCGGGGGCTGCTGCGGCTGCTGGGCCTGCTGTGGCGGCAGCGGCTGGGAGTGCGGCTGCGGCGGCTGCTGCTGGGCCGGCGGGTATCCGTACCCCTGCCCCGGCTGCGCATAGCCCTGGCCGTGGCCCTGGCCCTGGCCGTACTGCCCCGGATCGTACGGACCCTGGCCGTACTGGTCCTGGCCGTACGGTGCCTGCCCGCCGTACTGCCCCTGGCCCTGCCCCGGCTGCTGGGGCGGAGGCTGGTGCGCGGCCTGTGGCCCCCAGGAACCGCCCCACGGTTGTCCGCCCGCCGGGGCGGCCTGATCCGCGGGCCCTGATATCCAGGGCTCGCTGCCGCCCCCGGGCAGCACGACACCTTCGTGCGCGGGCCGTTCAGCAGGGAACTGCTGCTCGCCGCCGTGTCCGCCGCTCTGCGTCACCGGGACTCCTACGTGTAAACCTACGGAATCGTCGGCTCACGCTATCGGGTGGTCGGCGCGGTCCGCCAAGCGTGTGTGGTCACTCACCACCCCTTCACAGGCGGCGCAATGCTCCGCGCCCCTCATGGCGCGGTGAATGGGGCGGTCGGACACCCCCCGGCCGCCCTCCGGGCAGGCCGTGTCCGACCCCGGCGCACCGTCTACGCCGCCTGGAGTTCCAGCCGGGCGCCGAACTCCCGCACCGCCGACTCGTCCCCGTACGGCAGCAGCCGCTGCTGGAGGTCGTCGAGATACTCCGCGCCCCGGCTGGAGCGCACCGAGCCCAGCAGCTCCATCGCCTGCGTACCGGTGTGGCACGCCTGCTCCACCTCGCGCATCTGGACCTGGGCCGTGGCCAGCAGCACCAGCCCGATTCCCCGGCGGCGGGCCCGGGACTCCGGGAGACCGGCCAGGGACTCCTTGGCCCTGCGGGCGGCCGCCTCCGCCTGGCCCAGGTCGCGGTGGCAGTGCGCCAGTTCGTCCGCGAGATAGGCGTGGTCGAAGTGGGCGATCCAGTCGGGGTCGTCGCCCGTCTCCGGCTCGGCCTTCTCCAGGGACGCCAGCGCGTGGCCGGTGACCTCCTGGCAGGTGCGGGCGTCACCGAGCAGCGCGTGGCCGCGCGCCTCCGCCGCGTAGAACATCGCCTCCGCCCTCGGCGTGACGTGTCCGCGCGCGCCCTCCTGCGCGGCGCGGGCGAGTTGGGCGATCTCCCGGGGATTGCCCAGCTGGGCGGCGAGATGGCTCATCGAGGCGGCCAGCACGTAACCGCCGTACGCCCGGTCGTCCGCCGCCTGCGCCAGCCGCAGCGCCTGGATGTAGTAGCGCTGGGCGAGGCCCGGCTGGCCGGTGTCCACCGCCATGTACCCGCCCAGTTCGGTGAGTCGGGCGACCGCCGCGAACAACTGGCGGCCTACCGATTCCCGGTACGCCCCGGAGAGCAGCCCGGACACCACGCTGTTGAGGTAGTGCACCAGGACCGGCCGTACGTGCCCGCTGCCGAAGCGGTGGTCGAGGTCGACCAGCGCGGCCGTCATCGACCGCACCGCCGCCACGTCCGACATCCCGACCCGGGCCCCGGCGGACCGGGCCACCTGCGGGTCCGCGCCGGTGATCAGCCAGTCGCGGCTGGGCTCGACGAGCGCGGAGGAGGCGACCGCCGAACCGGACAGGAAGTCCCGCCGGCCCACGTCGCTCCGCCACAGCTCGCAGACCTGCTCGATCGCGCCGATCACGGTCGGGGCGAACTGGAGGCCGACGCCGGACGCCAGGTTCTTTCCGTTGGCCATGCCGATCTCGTCGATCGTGACCGTACGGCCGAGCTTGCGGCCGAGTGCTTCCGCGATGATCCCCGGTGCCCTCCCACGTGGTTGCTGTCCCCGCAGCCAACGGGCCACGGACGTCTTGTCGTACCGCAGGTCGAGCCCGCGCTCCGCGCCGACCATGTTGACCCGACGGGCCAGTCCGGCGTTGGAGCATCCGGCTTCCTGAATGAGTGCCTGGAGCCGTTCGTTCGGCTGGCGGGCTACGAGAGGCCTGGCTGCCATGTTTCCCCCTGAGGCCGCAGTGATGATTGAGCCGATCACTGCCCGGCGAATACGCGGAAAATGCACGGAATCATCGTGTTCATCACGGGCGTCTTCTTCGGTGCCATTCCTGTCGGCATATGACAGAGGCCGACCGTTCCGGATCCGCCCGACGGCCGCCCGCCGGTTTGCCCGTAAGTGCTTACCCGCCCGGCCCCGCCCTGCCTACTGCGCGCCCCCGCCCATGCACCCATGCGCCCCGGATGCGGAATCGAGCGCCGTGAGCGCACCTTTCGCCCCCGTAACCCCGGTCATTGGCCGTAGTTGTGCTCAGCGTGGAAGAGCGCATCCGGACGGAAGAGTCCGTCGTCGTCACGGGAGTGGCGGCGGAAGCAGCGGAAGTGACGGAAGCAGGCGTCAAGGAAGCCGCGAAGGTCCCCCGGCAGAGGGAGGGACATCTGCTCGACGCGGCGGTGCGGTACGCGGAGGAACGGCACTGGGACGTGTGCCCGGGGACGTGGCTGGAGGCGGTGGAGGGGGCCGAGCGGTGCTCCTGCGGGGACGCCGCCTGCGCGTTCCCCGGCGGCCATCCCGCGGGGGCCGACTGGGCGGGCCGGGCGACCGGGAGCGGGGCCGCGGCCCGCCGGATGTGGAGCCGGCAGCCGAAGGCGTCGATCCTGCTGCCCACCGGGCACGCCTTCGACACGATCGACGTCCCCGAGTCCGCGGGCTTCATGGCGCTGGCCCGGATGGAGCGGATGGGCCTGCCGCTCGGCCCGGCCACCCACAGCCCCGACCGGCGGATCCACTTCTTCGTCCTGCCCGGCGCCGCCGGCAAGGTGGCGGGCCTGGTACGGAAGTTGGGCTGGCAGGCCGAGGCCATCGATCTGACCGCCCGCGGCGACGGCACGTACGTCATGGCCCCGCCGACCCGGATCGGCGGCTACGGGACGGTCCAGTGGGTCCGCCGCCCGACCGCCGCCAACCGCTGGCTGCCGGACGCGGAGGAGCTGATGAGCCCGCTCGCCTACGCCTGCGCCCGGGAAGCCGCCGACGCCCGCGACCGTCCCCGGTAGAACGGCCTTTCGTAAGGTGGTCCCGTAATCGGGGTAAACGGGGCCACAGGAAGGCAGCGGGACATGACGGACCGGGAACGGCCCGAGCAGACGGGGACCGGCAGCACGACGGCGAACGGCACGGGCGGACCGACCACTCCGCCTCCCGCCGTCCGCGTACAGGGCCTGTGGAAGCGGTTCGGGGAACAGACCGCGGTCGCGGGGATCGATCTGGAGCTGCCCGCGGGCCGGTTCATCGGCCTCGTCGGGCCCAACGGCGCGGGCAAGACCACCACGTTGTCGATGGTCACCGGGCTGCTCCGGCCCGACCAGGGGCGCGTCGAGGTCGCCGGTCACGACGTATGGAGCGACCCGGTCGAGGTCAAGCGCCGGATCGGCGTGCTCCCCGAGGGGCTGCGCCTCTTCGAGCGGCTCTCCGGGCGCGAACTCCTCGCGTACAACGGCCGGTTGCGCGGGCTGCCGGGCGCCGAGGTGGACAAGCGGGCCACCCAGCTCCTGGACGTGCTCGGCCTGGCGGGCGCCCAGCACAAGCTGGTGGTCGACTACTCGACCGGCATGCGGAAGAAGATCGGGCTCGCGGCCGCGCTGCTGCACAACCCCGAAGTGCTCTTCCTCGACGAGCCGTTCGAGGGCGTCGACCCGGTCTCGGCGCAGACCATCCGCGAGGTCCTGGAGCGCTACACCCGCTCCGGCGCGACCGTCGTCTTCTCCAGCCATGTGATGGAGCTGGTCGAGTCCCTCTGCGACTGGGTCGCCGTCATGGCCGCCGGGACGATCCGCGCCCAGGGCACCCTGGAGCAGGTCCGCGGCGGGGCTCCCTCGCTGCAGAACGCCTTCCTCGAACTCGTCGGGGCCGGTACGCGCGCCACCGGCGAGTCCCTGGACTGGCTGGGCGGTCCGCGATGAGCGCCCTCGACACCCCGGCGGGAACCGCCCCCGCTCCCGGCCGGGCGGCCGGACCGGCGGCCGGCGGCGAGGGGCTCGTCGGCGTCTTCGTCGGGCTGAAGCTGGCCCTCCTCCGGAACGGACTGCGGCAGTCGGCCAAACGGCGGGCCGCGTACATCACCTCCGTCGTCTTCGCCCTGCTGGTCGCCGTCGGCCAGCTGATCGGGCTGGTCGCGCTGCGCGGCAACGCCCATGTCGCCGCCGTCACCGTCCTGCTGGCGGGGGTGCTGGCGGTCGGCTGGGCCGTGATGCCGCTCTTCTTCCCGAGCGGTGACGAGACCCTGGACCCGAGCCGGCTGGTGATGCTGCCGCTGCGCCCGCGCCCGCTGGTCGCGGCGCTGCTGACGGCCTCGCTGGTCGGGATCGGCCCGCTGTTCACTCTCTGCCTGACGGCCGGTTCGGTGGCGGCGGTGGCGTACGGGGCGGCCGGGGCCGCCTTCGCGGTGGTCTGCGCCCCGCTCGCGCTGCTGCTGTGCGTGGCGCTGGCCCGTACGGTGGCCACGGCCAACACCCGGCTGCTGACCTCCCGCAAGGGCCGTGACCTGGCGGTGCTCAGCGGCCTGGTCATCGCGGTGGGCTTCCAGGTGGTCAACTTCGGCGCGCAGCGGCTCAGCGAGGCGGGCGGTCTGTCCACGCTCGACCCGGTCGCGGACGTGGTGCGCTGGCTGCCGCCCGCCTCCGCGATCGGGGCGGTGGACTCGGCGTCGCGCGGCGCGTACGGGCAGGCCGCCGGGCAGCTGCTGCTGTCGGTGGCGGCGCTGCTGGCGCTGTTGTGGCTGTGGCAGCGGAGTCTGGCGAAGCTGATGACGGCGCCGGACGGCTCGACCCTGGCCGCCGCCGGTACGGCCCGCGAGAAGACCGGCAAGGACGGCTCCCGGCTCTCCGGGCTGCTGCCCGCGGGGCGCACGGGCCCGGTGATGGAGCGCGGCCTGCGGTACATCGTCCGCGATCCGAAGACCAAGTCCGCCTGGGTCACGGCGCTGGCGGTCGGGCTGCTCGTACCGCTGTTCAACGCGCTCCAGGGCAACGGCTCGGTCTACTTCGCCACGTTCGCCGCCGGGATGATCGGCGTCCAGATGTACAACCAGTTCGGCCAGGACACCTCCGCGTTCTGGATGGTGTCGCTGACGATCTCCTCCCCCCGGGACGCCTATCTGGAGCTGCGGGCGCGGGCGCTGGCGCTGCTGCTGGTCACGCTGCCCTACACGGTCGTGGTGACGGTGGTGACGGCGGCGGTGCTCGGCGACTGGGGAACAATGCCCTCGGCGCTGGGGCTGTCGATCGGCATCCTCGGCGGGATGCTGGCGACGGGCGCGGTGACGTCGGCGCTCTTCCCGTACTCGATCCCGCAGGACGGGGCGTTCAAGAACGTGGCGCCGGGGCAGGCCGGGCTCGCCTGGATCTCCATGTTCGGCGGGATGTTCTCGGCGGGGCTGCTCTGCCTGCCCCTGGTCGGGGTGACGATCTGGCTGCACGTCGCGGACCACCAGTCGTGGCTGTGGACGCTGCTGCCCGGAGGGATCGCGTACGGGGCGCTGGTCGTCTGGGCGGGGCTGCGGATCGCGGCGCCGCGCACGGCGGACCGGCTCCCGGAGATCCTGGCGGCGGTCAGCAAGGGCTGACCGCCGGGCCGGGTCGCCCCGGAGCGGTCACGTCGGAACGGCTTCGCGGTCGCCGGGGGTCTCCTCGGCGAACTGCTCCAGGAAGGGCTCGACCGCCGCACGCCAGCCCTCGGGCTGGTCGTAGTGGACGAGATGGCCGGCGTCGGCCACCTCCGCGTACTGCCCGCGCGGCAGTACGCGGACCATCTCCTGGGCCTCGGCCCGGCCCAGCTCGCCGTCGAGGCCGCGGAGCACCAGGGTCGGGCAGTCGACCTGCGCCAGCTCCTCCCAGTGCGCGTCGAACACCCAGGTGGCGCGGGACTGGAGCATCTGGCGGCGGGAGAAGACGGGGCGCCAGCCGTCGGCCCGCTCGGCCATCACCTCGGCGAAGTACTCGCCACGGGCCGGGTTGGGCCGCTCCACCCAGGGATCGTCCTCGCCGAACCACTTCCGTACGTCGGAGAGCGTCGCGAACGGCACCGGCCAGGTACGGAACCAGTCGTCCCACTCGCGCTGCGAGGCCGCGCCCAGCGCGGAGGCCCGCATGTCGGAGACGACCAGGGCCCTCACGAGATCGGGCCGCTTCACGGCGAGCTGCCAGGCCGTCAGCGCCCCCATCGCGTGCCCGACGAGAGTGACGGGCGCGAGGTCGAGCTGTTCGATCGCGGCCTCGGCGTCGGCGACGTACACATCGCGGGTGTACGGACCGTCGGCCGGCTTGTCGCTGCGGCCGTGGCCCCGCTGGTCCAGCGCGACGGCCCGGTGCCGCTCGGCGAGCCAGCGGGCGGTCGGAGCCCAGTGCGCGGCCCGGCCCATCAGGCCGTGGAGCAGGAGGACGCCGGGGGCGCGGTCGCCCTCCGCGCGCCCCTTGGGCGGCTCGGCGAACTCCCAGGCCGCGAGGCGCACGCCCCCGGTCCCGGTCACATCGATGCGTCGCACCATATGTCCTGGCACCCCCTTCTGGTCCTCGATCACCGTTCGACCACCGGGCCGCACCACGGTCCCGGCCACACCGCACGCGCCGTACGCACCACGCCAGAATATCGAACTCACGTTCGAAAATAGGGTTCTGCCACGCAACACCGCTCGTTCGAGTGACGGCTTCGAAGGATTGATGCCGGTGGCGGAGGGGAGATCTTCAGCGGGAGGCGGGCCACTCGGGGATGAGGGCCCGCTGGGAACGACCTAGAGAGCTCGGGGCTCCAGGTCGAAGCAGGGGAGGACAGGCCCCGGCGCCGCACGGCGCCGGGGCCCTTCGCTGTACCGGAAGCCGCTCGCGACGGCACACGGCGGCCACGCCCCCCGTTCGCGCACCGGACCTGCCGGCCGCGCCCGTGCGACTGCGACGGGTGCATGCGCCTGCCCCCTCCCGACCGCGCGGCCCATCGGCCGACACCCCCAGGTATGCCTCAGCGACAGCCTGGCACGCAATCCGCCGGAGCGCTGCGGTTCGGGACAGAGAAAAAGAAAAGGGGACAGTAAGGGCACCCTCGGTTCCACCGGGGACAGGCCCTCCCGCCCGGGAACCCGGAGCGGGAACCGCAGCGGGGACGGCCCCCGGGAACCGGAGCGGGGATCAGCTCGCGCCGACGGGGATCAGCGCTTGCCCACGAAGACGTGCGAGGCGATGTCCGGACCCAGCTCGGCGGCCTCACCACTGCTGCCGACCAGCACCCCGCCGGCCGACTCGGTCACGCTGACCACCGAACCGGGCTGCACACCCGCCCGCCGCAGCGTGTACATCAGCTGGGCGTCCGTCTGGATCGGCTCCCCGATCCGGCGCACGACCACCGTCTTGCCGTCCGTACCCGGGTCCAGCTCCGACAGGCTCACCATGCCCTCGTCGAGGAACGGATCGGCCTCGGCCTTCTCGCCCAGCTCCTCCAGGCCCGGGATCGGATTCCCGTACGGCGACTCCGTCGGGTGGCGCAGCAGCTCCAGCACCCGCCGCTCCACGGCCTCGCTCATCACGTGCTCCCAGCGGCACGCCTCGGCGTGGACCTGCTCCCACTCCAGGCCGATCACGTCGACGAGCAGGCACTCCGCGAGCCGGTGCTTGCGCATCACACGCGTCGCGAGGCGGCGCCCCTCGTCCGTCAGCTCCAGATGCCGGTCGCCCGCGACCTGCACCAGCCCGTCGCGCTCCATGCGCGCCACCGTCTGGCTGACCGTCGGGCCGCTCTGGTCGAGCCGCTCCGCGATCCGGGCGCGCATGGGGACCACGCCTTCCTCCTCAAGCTCGAGGATGGTGCGGAGATACATCTCCGTGGTGTCGATCAGTCCGGACATTCGTGCCCCTCGGTGCTGTGACAGGAAGAAGTCGTGTGCTGGCCCTGTCACCAATTCTGACGCATACCACCGACAACCGTGCCTCCCCTGCCGAACGCCGTGCGGTGGAGCCGCCCGGGCGGTATTGACAGGTCACTGGTCCAGACCGCAACGTGATCGGCGGCACGGACACCCCGAACACCTCCTCCTCCCTCCCCACCGCCGGAAAGGGCCTCCTCGATGAGCGACAGCAAGCTGGCCGGTCAGTTCTTCGACGCAGCGATCGGCCTGCTGGAACGGGTACGCGACGAGGAGTCCGGCAACATCGCCGCCGCCGGTGCCGCGATCGCCGACACCGTCGCCGCGGGCGGCCGGCTCTTCGCCTTCGGCGCCGGACACTCCTCGCTCGCCGCCCAGGACGTCGTCTACCGGGCCGGCGGCCTCGCCCTGATGAACCTGCTCGCCGTACCGGGAACGGTCGGGGTCGACGTGATGCCCGCGACGCTCGGCTCCGCGCTGGAACGGGTCGACGGGCTGGCCAGTGCCGTGCTGGACTCCAGCCCCGCCCAGGCCGGCGACGTCCTCGTGATCATCTCGCTCTCCGGGCGCAACGCCCTGCCGATCGAGATGGCGGTGAACGCCCGGGCGCTCGGCCTCAAGGTCATCGGCGTGACCTCGGTCGCGTACGCCGACACCACCCGCTCCCGGCACAGCTCCGGCGGCTTCCTCCGCGACCACTGCGACATCGTGCTCGACAGCAAGATCGCCATCGGCGACGCGGAGCTGACCCTCGAAGGGATCGAGGCCCCGTTCGCCCCCGCCTCCACGGTGGTCACCAGCGCCCTGATGCAGGCCATGATGGCCGCCGCGGCCGAACAGCTGGTGGCGCGCGGCGTGGAGCCGCCGATGCTGCGCTCGGGGAACGTCGACGGCGGCCACGAGTGGAACGGCCGGGTCATGACGGAGTACCGCGACCGGATCTTCTACCGCCAGTAGGGCGTGTCCGGCGGCCCGGGCGGGTCAGACACCCTGGGCCGTCAGCGCCTGCCCGAGGTCGACCGCCGCCGCCACCCGCACCGCCACGCTCTCCGCGTACACCGCGTCGGGCCGTTCGAAGGCGGTGCGGTGGGCGGAGCGCAGGAAGGTCACCACGCCCAGCGTGCGCCCCCGGCTCCGCAGCACCGCGCACAGCGCGTGCACCGCGTCCCCGGGCCACTGCCGCTCCCCCGCCCACGCCCCGGCCTCCGCCCCGCTCCCCGCGCTGGCCCGCACCGACCCCGTACGGTCCACCGCCTGGAGCGCCGGATGCCCCGGCGCGTACCGCAGCGGAACACCGCCACCGGCCACCGGCAGGCACGGCCCCGGCTCACCGGACGGCGTCGCCGCCACCCGCACCAGCCGCTCCCCCGACACCAGGTCCACCAGCGCGTGGTCGGCGAAGCCCGCGAGCGCGAAGTCCAGGTACGACGTCGCCGCCTCCATCGGGTCCTCGCACTCGCAGGCCGCCCGCGACGCCCGGTGCAGCTGGTTCGACCGGAACCGCGTCCGGTCCGCCTCCGCCGCCGCCAGCCGCTCCGCCGTCACGTCCTGGAACACCCAGCCGACCCCCAGCGGCACCGGCTCCTCGGCCAGCGGCGACGCCAGCCGCATGAAACCGCTGCGCCAGCACCGGCGCCGCTCCCCCTCCGCCGTCCGCAGCGTCACCCACTGCTCGGCGGGCGCCGGTGGCGCGCCCTCGGCGAGCACGTGCTGCAACGCGCCCTCCAGGTCCTCGACGCCCTGCACGATCAGCTCGCCCAGCGGACGCCCCAGCATCGTCGTACGGCCGACCCCCAGCGCCCGGGCCGCGTACGCGTTGACGACCGCCGGGCGCAGGTCCGCGTCGACGACGACCACGCCCCAGGACGCGTCCTCGAACAGGGCCTCGCTCAGCGCGATGGACCGCTCCAGGCCGATCTGCGCGTGCACCTCGGTGAACGCGCAGTACACCCCGGCCGACCGGCCGGCCGCGCCCCGGACCCCGGCCGCCTGGGTCCGCACGAGCACCCGACCGCCGTCCTTGCGCAGCAGCGCGAACTCGTGGACCCGGCGCCCGGCCCCGTCCATGGCCGCCATCAGCCGGGCCTGCACCTCCCCGGCGTCCGCCCGCCGCACCGCCCACCCGGCGAACCCGGCCCGCCCCACGGCCTCCTCGGCGGACCAGCCCAGGATCCGGACGGCCTCACGGTTCCAGTGGGTGATCGTGCCCTTCGCGTCGAACGCGCAGAACGCGGCGTCCATCCCGTCGAGCAGGGCCGCCAGCAGTTCGGCCCCCGGCCCCGGCTCCTCGTCGGGCCCGAGCGCCTCGGTCGTTCCACTGCTCGTGGACGCGTTCACCCCGTACCCCCCGCAGGACGCATTCGGTATTTCCGCACGTCAGACCATTGAACTCGAAGGCGGCACGGCCCACACCGACTTCCCGGAAATCAGCTGCCGCAGCGCGCCGAATTTAATTCGCTTGTGCGGCGCGGGGGCGGTTCCTAGGCTGAGACCAGCGAAGAAAGGAGGTGTTCCAGAAGTGATTTCTTCTCGGACTCGTGAGGTGGCTGCGGGCTGACGCCCGTTGTCGCGCTCTTTGCAGTGCAGGCCGGTCCGTCGGCCAATCCCAAGCAGTCACCGACCCGCAGGCTCGCCGGTAAGTCCGGCCGGCCCCTCCGTGAGGAGGGACCAGAGCCTGCGGGTTTCTGCGTGTGCGGCCTTCTCCGTCCTCGCGGTTACGGGCAGAGGCGCTCGACGCGCCACTGCTCGCCCTCGCGCACGTACCGCAGCCGGTCGTGCAGGCGGTTCTCGTGGCCCTGCCAGAACTCGATCGTGTCGGGGACGACGCGGAAGCCGCCCCAGTGCGGGGGCGCGGGGACCTGCTCGCCCTCCGGGTAGCGGGCCGCCAGCTCCTCGTAGCGGGCGATCAGCTCCTCGCGGGAGCCGATCACCGTCGACTGGGCGCTGGCCCACGCGCCGAGCTGGGAGCCGTGCGGGCGGCTGCGGAAGTAGGCGACGGTCTCGTCGCGGCCGATCCGGTCGGCCCGGCCGGTGACGACGACCTGGCGGGCCATCGGGTGCCAGGGGAAGAGCAGCGAGACGTGGGGGTTGGCGGTCAGCTCGCGGCCCTTGCGGGACTCGTAGTTGGTGAAGAAGACGAAGCCGCGCTCGTCGTACTTCTTCAGCAGGACGGTGCGGGAGGACGGGCGGCCGTCGGGGGTGGCGGTGGAGACCACCATGGCGTTGGGCTCGTGGAGCAGACCGCCGACGGCGACCTGCCGGAACCAGTGGGCGAACTGCCGCATCGGGTCGTCGGCCAGCGTGTCCTCGGTGAAGCCCTCGGAACGGTACTGCTCGCGCATCGCGGCCGGATCGGTGGTGGAATCGATAGAGGAGTCTGAGGAGGAGGAGTCTGCGGTGGGCACGGGGTCATCCTGCCGCAGTGGTCCGCGCGGCCCGGCAAGGAGGGTGCCCCGCGCACCTTTCGCGAACGCCTGTGCCGGACGTCACGCTTCCCCGTCCCGGGGGAATCCCGCCAGTATCTTGAGGCAGGCCGTTGAGGCCTCCGCAGAGCCGCCGACCGAGGGAGCCGCCATGTCCGACTTCGTACCGGGTCTAGAGGGAGTCGTCGCGTTCGAGACGGAGATCGCCGAACCGGACAAGGAAGGCGGTTCGCTCCGATACCGGGGTGTCGACATCGAGGATCTGGTCGGCCATGTGTCCTTCGGGAACGTCTGGGGCCTGCTGGTGGACGGGGCGTTCAACCCGGGGCTGCCGCCGGCCGAGCCGTTCCCGATCCCGGTGCACTCCGGGGACATCCGGGTGGACGTGCAGTCCGCGCTGGCGATGCTCGCACCGGTGTGGGGGCTGCGCCCGCTGCTCGACATCGACGCGGAGACCGCCCGGAACGACCTGGCGCGGGCCGCCGTGATGGCGCTGTCGTACGTGGCCCAGTCGGCGCGCGGGCAGGGGCTGCCGATGGTGCCGCAGAGCGAGATCGACAAGGCCGGTTCGGTGGTCGAGCGGTTCATGATCCGGTGGCGCGGGGAGCCGGATCCCCGGCATGTGAAGGCCGTGGACGCGTACTGGACGTCCGCCGCCGAGCACGGGATGAACGCCTCGACGTTCACCGCCCGGGTCATCGCCTCGACCGGTGCCGACGTGGCCGCCGCGCTGTCGGGGGCGGTGGGCGCGATGTCGGGGCCGCTGCACGGCGGTGCGCCGTCGCGGGTGCTCGGCATGATCGAGGAGATCGAGCGGACCGGCGACGCCACCGCGTACGTGAAGCAGGCCCTGGACCGGGGCGAGCGGCTGATGGGCTTCGGGCACCGGGTGTACCGGGCGGAGGACCCCCGGGCGCGGGTGCTGCGGCGTACCGCCGAGGAGCTGGGGGCGCCGCGCTACGAGGTGGCGCGGGCGCTGGAGAAGGCCGCGCTGGAGGAGCTGCACGCGCGGCGTCCGGACCGGGTGCTGGCGACGAACGTGGAGTTCTGGGCGGCGATCGTGCTGGACTTCGCGGAGGTCCCGGCGCACATGTTCACGTCGATGTTCACCTGTGCCCGTACGGCGGGCTGGTCGGCGCACATCCTGGAGCAGAAGCGGACCGGGCGGCTGGTGCGGCCCTCGGCGCGGTACATGGGTCCGGGGCCGCGCGACCCGCGTGAGATCGCGGGGTACGAGCAGCTGGCGGACCTGGGGAACTGACGGCGGACCGACGGCGGGGCGGGTGGTGCCGGGCACCACCCGCCCCTGTTCCGTCTCCGTCACTTGGTGCAGGTCAGGTCCTTGGCGGGCAGTTTCCCGGTGGCGAGGTAGCTGTTGACCCGGGCGTCGACGCAGGCGTTCCCGTACTCGCCGTAGAGGCCGTGGCGCAGGGCTCCGGGCACGGTGACCAGCCGGGAGCCGGGCAGCTCGGCGTGGAGCTTGAGCGTGCCGCGGTAGGTCGTGCGGGGGTCGCCGGTGGCGGCGACGAGGAGTGCGGGGGCGTCCTTGTCCACCCGGGTCGGCGGCTCCGCGGGCCGGTCCCAGAAGGCGCACGGCGTGATGCTGTCGGTCATGGGGGCGAAGAGCGGGTGGGCGGCGCGGTCGCGTTCGATGTCCTGCCAGTAGCTCTCGGGGTCGCGGGGTGCGGCCCGGTCGCCGCAGATGATCGCGAGCTGCACGCTGCCGGTCTGCGAGCCCGCGCCGGTCAGGGTGAACCGGAGGGCCTCGGTGAACCCGGGTGACAGGGTGGTGGCGCGGCCCTCCGCCGCCTCGGCGAGCACGGAGACGGTCTCGCCGAGATCGGCGCGGGTCTCGTCGTGGTCGTCGGCGAGGGACATGAAGAGCAGCAGCGGTATGTGGGAGGCGTCGACCCGGAAGGTGTCGGCCCCGGTGCCGATGGTCAGCGGCTTGCGGGCGGCGGCCTTCGCGACGCGGTCGACGGTGGCGAGGACCTGCGCGCGGGTGCGGCCGAGGCGGTAGGTGTCGTGGCGGTCGGCGGCCCAGTCGGCCCAGGCGGTGAGCGCCTGTTCGTTCTCCACCAACGCGTCGCGCAGCAGCAGGGGGCCGTAGTCGTCGGGGTTGATCACCCCGTCGAGCACCATGCGGTCGTAGCGGCCGGGGAACATCTGGCTGTAGACGGTGCCCAGGTAACTGCCGTACGAGTAGCCGAGGTAGGAGATCTTCCGTTCGCCGAGGGCGCCCCGGATGACGTCCATGTCGCGGGCGGTGTTGCGGGTGGTGACGTACGGGAGGACGTCGGCGCTGGTGGCGCGGCACTTGTCGGCGAGGCTCTTCTGGAAGGCGACCTGGCGGTCGAAGCCGGCCCGGTCGGGTCCGGCCGAGCGGAAGAAGATGCCGGTGTCCCAGGAGCAGTCCAGGGGGGTGCTGCGGCCGACGAAGCGGGGGTCGAAGCCGATGATGTCGTAGCGCGCCCCGACGTCCTTCATGGCGTCGCGGATGTGGGGCGGGGACTCGACGGCGGTGCCGCCGGGGCCGCCGTTGTTGAGCAGGATGGCGCCGATGCGGTGGCGGGTGTCGGTGGCGCGGAGCCGGGAGACGGCGACGGTGAGGGTGCGGCCGCCGGGGTCGGCGTAGTCGAGGGGGACGGTGGCGTCCGCGCACTGGACCCCGGCCTCGTCGAGGTCGTGGCCGACGGTGTCGTCGGGGCCGGTGGCGCAGCTGCCCCAGTCGAGGTGCTGGTGGTAGTAGCGGTCGAGGCCGGGGGTGGTGGCCCCGGGAACGGCCCGGGGTGCGGCGACGGCGGGGGTCGCGGCGAGGCAGGCGGTGACGGCGGTGACAGCGAGGGCGGCGGCCGAGGCGCGGCGCGCGGTCTTCGTCGCGGTCTTCGTCGTCTTCAGCGCGGTCTTCGTCATCGGGACTCCTTGTACGGGTGGCAGAGGGCGGTGTCGACGGCGGCGAGGAACTCTTCCTCGGCCCGGTCGGTGTCGGGCACTTTGGTGAGGGCGAGGGCGACGGTACTGCCGTCGGGGCCGGTCGCGCCGAGCGCGCGGTGGCCGCCGGGCACGGTCCCGCCGTGGCCCCACCAACGGCCGCCGCAGCTCAGCGGGGAGGAGATCAGGCCGAGCCCGTAGCGGGCGCCGGGCCAGAGCCGTTGCGGGTCGGCCGGGACGGTGCGTTTCATCTCGGCGAGCCAGCGGGCGGGGAGCAGCCGTCCACCGAACAGGGCGCGGTAGAAGCGGTCGAGGTCGGCGGGGGTGGAGACGAGGGCGCCGCCCACGCCGCCGATGGTCATGTTCCAGGCGGTTCCGTCGCGCAGGGGGGTGCCGGTGTCCCCCGTACCGGTGGCGGGGTCGTCCCCGGGTTCCGGGGCGGGGAAGTAGCTGTGGGAGTGCGGGCCGCGGATGCCGGTGCGGTCGCCGGGCCAGTAGGTGTCGCGCAGGCCGAGCGGTCGGACGACGCGGCGGTCGATCTCGGCCTCGACGCGGTGTCCGGTGACCTGTTCGACGATCAGTCCGGCGAGGACGTAGTTGGTGGTCGAGTACGACCAGGCGGGCTCGGGGGGCGGCAGGGTGAGGGCGAGGGCGACGAGTTCGCGGGGCTCGTAGTGGCGCAGCCGCCACTGGTCCAGCGGTTGCCCGGCGATGGCGTCGACGTGGTCGGGGAGCCCGCTGGTGTGCTGGAGGAGCTGCCGTACGGTGATGCGCCGGCCGTCGTGGCCGTTGCCCCGGATCAGCCCGGGGAGGTAGCGCTCGACGGGGGCGTCCAGTGCGATCCGGCCCTCGGCGGCGAGTTGGACGACGACGGTGGCGGTGAACGTCTTGGTGACGCTGCCGATGCGCAGCCGGTCCCCGGCGCTCATCGGGCGGCCGGTGTCCAGGTCGGCGACGCCGCGCGCCACGGTCCACCGGCCGCAGTCCGGGCCGGTGACCTCGGCGGCCACGCCGGGGATGCCGTCCCGGCGGGCCAGGGTGTCGAGCCGGGCGCCGAGGGCGTCGCGGGCGGCGGCGCAGTGGCCGGGCGGGGCCGTGTGACGTGCGGTGCGTGCGGTGTGCGCGGATGCCGGTACGGAGGCCGAGGCCAGCAGCGCCGTGGCCGCGGCCAGGACGGCGGCGCGGGTGAGGAGTGGTCTGTTCGCTCTGCTCTGTCCGTGTCTCACGGGGCTCGACGCTAGCCGCGCGGCAGCCCCGTGATCACTGCGGCCAGCACCCCAACCCCACTGGTGCCAGCCCTACTTGTCGCCGCTCAGCCCAGTTCGCGTTCCAGGAGGGCCGCCCACTGCGCGACGACCCTGCGGCGCCGGGCCGTGTCGTCGGTGAGGACGTTGGCGAGGCCGAGGCCGCGTGCCATGTCCAGGAGTCCCTGGACCGTTTCGCGTACGCCGGGCCTCGTCTCGTCGGCGGCGAGGAGTTCGACGGCGATGCGGTGGGTCTCGCGGCCGACGCGGGCTTCGAGTTCGGTGACGCGGGGGCGGAGCTGCGGTTCGTTGGAGGCGGCGACCCAGAGCTGGAGCGCGGCGCGGAAGAGCGGTCCGGTGTACAGGTCGACGAGTGCGGCGACGACCTCGGCGCGGCCCTGGACGGGCAGGGCGCGCAGGGCGGCGGAGCGTTCCTCGGCGACGTACTCGACGGCCGCGGTGAACAGGTCCTCGCGGGTCGGGAAGTGGTGCTGGGCCGCGCCGCGCGAGACTCCGGCGCGTTCGGCGACGACGGAGACCGTGGAGCCGGCCCAGCCGTGCTCGGCGAGGCAGGCGACGGCGGCTTCGAGGAGGCGCTTGCGGGTGGCCCGGCTGCGGTCCTGCTTGGGACTGCGGTCGGCGGGGACCCGGTCGTGGGGGACGCGTTCGTTGGGGGGTGTCACAGCACCCATGCGGGCTCCCGTCGTTCGAGGAAGGCCGTCATCCCCTCCCGGGCCTCGGCGGAGGCGAAGAGGGCCGCCGAGCGGGCGATGAGGTCTTCGGCGTGCTGGTCGAAATTCTCCAGCACAGTAGCCGTGACCAGCTCCTTCGACGCCGCCAGCCCCTGCGGGGAGGCCCGGCGCAGCCCGTCCAGTACGGGGGCGAGCGCCTGGTCCACGTCGTCGCCGGCGGCGAGGGTGACCAGGCCGATCCGGGCGGCCTCGGCGGCGTCGAAGCGTTCGCCGGTGAGGTAGTAGCGGGCGAGGGCGCGCGGGTCGGTGCGGGGCAGCAGCGGCAGGGAGATCACGGCGGGGGCGAGCCCGAGCCGGGACTCGGTGAGGGCGAAGGAGGCGCCGTCCCCGGCGGCGGAGATGTCGCAGGCGGCGAGCAGGCCGAGCCCGCCCGCCCGGACGTGGCCGGTGACCCGGGCGACGACGGGCTTGGGCAGGGCGACGATCCGCCGCATCAGGGCGACGAGGGCCGACGGTTCGGGCGGGGCGGTGAGGTCGGCGCCCGCGCAGAAGGTGTTGCCGGTGTGGGTGAGGACGACGGCCCGTACGGATTCGTCGGCCGCGCAGGTGTCGAGGGCGGCGGTGAGCTCGTCGACGAGTTCGGCGGAGAGCGCGTTGCGGTGGGCGGGCGAGTCGAGGGCGAGGGTGGTGATGCCCCGGTCGTGGACGGGCGCGGCGAGCCGGCTCATCGGTCGCTCTCCTCCTGTGGCTCGGGTGTGCTCCGGTGGACCCGCCCCGCCTCCTGCGGGGCCGTCGCGTCGAGGGTGGCAGCGGGACCGAGAACAATCAAGCACGCTTGCATGATTCTGGTCGCCGTATCTTCTCTCCGCGCCCTGCGCGCCTTCCTGCCGGCGGTTCCGGGCCATCCCCTCCCTCCGGGGCGCGGGCCACGTCCACGGGGTGTTTCGGCCACCACCCGCCGCACTCCCTGCGACAACCGGCGTTCACGGGGTGCCGGTCCTGGCAGGATGGGCGCCATGACTGAGACGCACGCGGCCCCCGCCCCTCTGATGCTGACGGTCTCCGGCGCGGACGCCCCGGTTCATCTGCGCTCCCTGCGCGACTGGTTGACCCGGGAGGACGCGTTCCGCGGCCGGCTGGCCCTGCGCGCCGACGCTCCACAGCCGGGCCATATGGGCACCGCCGCCCAGGTGTTGATGGTGGCGGTCGGCTCGGGTGGTGCCGCCACCGTGCTGGCACGCTCCGTGGCCACCTGGCTGACCCAGCGGCGCGCCGACGTCAAGGTCACGGTGCAGACACCGGGCGGAAGCCGGATCGTGGTCGACGTGAAGCGGGCCGCCGATCCGGAGAAGGTGATCGCCGAGGCGCGCGCGGTCCTGGACCGGGCCGAAAGCTGATGACATGCCGAACTCCCAGGAGGAACACGCGGGTTCCTCCCGCGCGCTGCTGATCGGGGTGTCGGATTACGCGGAGCCCGGCCTGCCGGGGATCCCCGCCGCGCGGAACAACCTCGATGCCCTGGAGAATGCCCTCTCCGGCGAGCGCGGACTGTTCCGGCCGGAGGACTGCCGCGTCCTCGGAAGGAACGGCGAGGCCGTCGACCGGCACGCGGTCGGCAGGGCGCTCGTAACGGCCGCACGCGAGGCCGAGGAACTGTTGCTGGTCTACTTCGCGGGGCACGGCCGTACCGACGACGAGGACAATCTCCACCTGCTGCTCACGGACGCGCATCCTGAGCGGAACACCTACGCCACCCTGCCGTTCGACCAGCTCAGGAACGAGCTGAGGAAGTCCCGGGCCGCGACGAAGGTGATCATGCTGGACTGCTGTTTCTCGGGCCTCGCAGCCCAGGGCATGGCGGATCCCCACGCCGCCCTCCTCGCCCCGTTCGAAGCGAACAGAACCTGCACCCTCACGTCCGCCGCGCGGACCGAGCTCTCGTACGCCCCGCCCGGCGACCGGTACACCGCCTTCACCGCCGCCCTGCTGAGCGCCCTCGAACAGCCCGAGGCGCTCACCCTCGACCAGATCCACCACCATGTCTGCCAGGAGCTGGTCCACAGCGGCCTCCAGCATCCCCAGTTCCAGACGGACGACACGGTCGGGAACGTCGTCCTGACGCGCGGGCCCGCCCGGAAGAACCCCCCGACCAACCCCGCCCGCCCCTCCGGCAGGCAGGAAGTGCGCATCACCCGGGACCGCGGCCCCGCACAGCGCGCCGCCGTCGCCTTCAGCGGCGCCGTCTTCCTCGCCTGCGGCGGGCTGGCCGCGTACAAGGTTCCGGAAGAGCTTCTGGTCCTTCCCTTCCCTGCCGTCTTCCTCCCCTCCGGGTTCTTCCTCGCGTGGAGCTCGGTCCGAAGGCACCCGCATGTGCTGATCACCCGTTCCGGGATGGAGCTGACGGACCGGAGAAACCGCCCGAACGTCATTCTCTGGAAAGACGTGGCCCACCTGGGGTTCCTGAAGGAGTTTCCGTACCGGAACAGGAGGGCGAAGCCGAGGACCGCCGAGGACGTCCTGGCCATCCGCCTGAAGGCGGGATCCCCACCGCCGGCCGAGGGCACCGTCCTGCGGTCCGGCCCCTTCCGGGACGTCTCGCTCTCGTTCCTGGGCATGGGATACGCCGGCTTCCGGGTCGCGGACGCGGGCACCGACCTCCCGGGGTTCCAGGACGCCGTCGAACGGGTCGGCCGTCTGCGCGCCCTCTCCGACCAAGAACTCCGCGAACGGGATCCGAGACTCCGTTCACTCGGGGAGAGCTGACGGGTTCGTAAAAGCGAAGGGCACCGCGCCGCACCACACTGTCCGAAGGACCGTTTGAGAGGCCGAAACCATGTCAGGAATCTGGAAGCCCGACGAGCACGCTTCCCGCGTACTGCTGATCGGTGTGCCGGAGTACACGGACACCGCCCTGGCGCAGATCCCGGCCGTGCACAACAACCTCGACTCCTTGAAGGAAGCCCTCTCCGGCGAACGCGGCCGCATTCGCCCGGAGCACTGCCGCGTTCTCGGCGGGCACGGCACGGTTGTCGACGGGAAGAGCCTCGACGACGCACTCGTCTCCGTCCGGGAGGAGGCCGACGACCTGTTGCTGGTCTACTACGCGGGACACGGCCTGCTCGACGAGAAAGGCAACCTTCACCTGGCGCTCACGGACAGCGAGCCCGGGATCACGGCCCTCACCACCTACTCCCTCAAGGACCTCATGAAAGAGCTGGCGCATTCCCGCGCCAGGGCCAGGGTGCTGGTGCTGGACTGCTGCTTCTCCGGCCAGGCGGTGGGCCCCATGGCCACCGCCCGAGACCTTCTCTCCCTGCAGCTCAGGCCGAGCGGTACCTACACACTCGCGTCCACCACGGCGGACAGTCCCTCGTACGCCCCGCCCGGCGACCGGTACACCGCCTTCACCGCCGCCCTGCTGAGCGCCCTCGAACAGCCCGAGGCACACACCCTCGACCAGATCTACGAGCACATCGTCCGGGAGGCAGACCGCGGTCACCTGCCGCGCCCGAGGAAACAGTCCGTGAACTCGACCGGCGGCATCGTCCTGACACACGGACCGGTAAAGCGGGACGACCGCGAGGTCCGCCCGCCCTCCGGCCGAGCCGTCTTCACGGCGAAGGTCGGCTCGCGTATCCGGTTCCCGCCCTTCCACCTGGGCGTCACCCTGGCACTGGTCCTAGGGGTGGCCGGATTCTCTCTTCGGTTCGCAGGAAGGATGGTCCAGGACCCGTTCAGCCCGGAAACAGCGTTCGCCCTGCCTTCCTGGGCGATCCTGGCGGCCGTCGGGTGGCTGCTCACGAAGACCGCCCGGGGACACTCCGTCACCCTGATGATCGACAAGGGTGGCCTGACCCTGAGGAAACCCGGGTGGCGCCCGGTCGCAATCCCCTGGGAGCGGATCGCCTACCTCGGGATCCTGGACGTCTATTCCTACGAGCAGAGGAACGAGGGAACCAAGAGGGCGAGCAACGTCCTGGTCATCCGGATCAGCGAAGGTTTCGAGCAGCCCCTCCGGGAGAACTTCCTCACCTCGTCCCTGTACGGAAACGGAATCCAGCGCTCTCTCCAGAGGATCAAATATGCCGGAATCCAACTCCAGGACATCGACGCCGCCCCGGAGGGAGTCAAGGAGGCCATCGACCGTTTCAGTCCCCTGTCCTGTCAGTCCGACCAGTGGCTCCGCGAGCAGGATCCGAAGTTCCGCACAACCGTCACCCGGCTCTGAGAGCAGTCCCGTTCCGGTGCACCGGGCAGGACCGTTCGGGGCCGGCCCACACCGAGCAGGACTGCGCGGAACCTGGCCGTACCGGTCAGGGCTGCTCGCGACGCTGATCCGCCGAGCCGCGTGTTCGTCCGGATCGCGATCGCCGCCCACTGGAGCCGAACACCCCGCTGGACTTCCTGTCGGTCTTCCCGCCGAGCGCGGTCAGCCCACTCTCCGGGCCAGCACCTGCCCCGGCCAGGTCCCGGACAGGAAGCGGTCGGTGGGGGTGAAGCCGTTGCGCTCGTAGTAGGCGACCAGTTCGCCGCCGCCTCCCGCCCAGCAGTCCACCCGGAGCAGATCCGCACCGGCCCGCCGGGTCTCCGCCACGGCACGGTCCAGCAGCGCCGCCCCGATGCCCCGACCGGCGTACTCCCGGTGCGAGACCAACAGCCTGATGTACACCTCCGGTTCGTCGGCCGGCGGTATCGGCATCTTCGGGCTGGGGCCGGTGTCCAGCACCAGGGCTCCGACGGGCGTCCCGTCCGACTCCGCGACGAACGGCGACATCTCGGTCGTGTACTGGTCGATCCGCGCCACCCCGCCGGGTATCCGGGAGTACGGCGTCGTGCCCCACTGCTCGGTGTTTCCACGGGCGTTCATCCAGGCCACCGCCAGGTCGAGCATGGCGAGGATGGCGGGTGCGTCGGCCGGGCCGCCCGATCTGATGTGCATGCCGTGTGCGTTGTCGTCCATGGCGGAAGAGTAGGCACATACGGTCCCCGGTGGGCCCCGGCCACGCGGTCGGCGACCGGGCCGATGGGTACGCTGCTCGCGGCGGCGTCCGGTTGGCCGTCGCCGCGGCGGCGGGAAGGGCGGACATGACCGGCGAACTACGCGAGATCCCGCTCATGGGCGGACCCGTGAGGTTCCGCGGCGCGCTGGATGTGGAGCGGACCGGGGCCGGGGTGCTGCCGTGGCGGTTGCCGACTTCGGCACGGGCGCAGTTCCCGGACGAGTCCGTCGAGCGGATGGCCACATTGCCGTCGGGGGTACGGCTGGCCTTCGTGACGACCGCGACCGTGCTGGAGGTCGAGGCGCTCACGACCGTCACGCGGTACGAGGGCGCCGCCGGACCCTCTGGGCCCGGTGCCCTGGAACTCGTGGTCGACGGAGCCCTGTTGCGCAGGGAGCCGCTGTCCGTGGGCAACGTGCTGCATGTGTCGGCCGGGCGCGGCACAACGGTTCCGGGGCCGACCTGCCGTGTCACTTTCGGTCAACTGCCGCCGGGCGAGAAGGAGATCGAGCTGTGGTTGCCGCAGCAGTCCCGTATCGAACTCGTCTGCCTGAGGGCCGACGCCGAGGTCGTACCGCCGCCGGCCACGGGTCGTCGGAACTGGCTGCATCACGGAAGTTCCGTCAGCCACTTCCCGGAGGCCGACTCGCCCGCCGACACCTGGCCGGTGATCGCCGCGGCCCTCGGCGGGGTGGAACTCGTCAACCTCTCGCTGGCCGGCAATGCCCTGCTCGACCCGTTCGTGGCCCGCGCGATCCGGAACGAGCCGGCCGACCTCATCAGCCTCAAGCTGGGCCTCAACGTCGTGACCGGCGCGTCGTTCGGGCGGCGTGCCTTCGGACCGGCGGTGCACGGCTTCCTCGACACCATCCGTGAGGGGCACCCGGACACCCCCTTGCTGGTGGTGTCCCCGGTGGTCTGTCCCCCGGTCGAGGACACCCCCGGCCCGGTGACCCGCACCGCCGAGGGGTACTTCACGGCGCTCGGGACACCCGCCGCCGTCCCGGGCGGGGCGCTCACCCTCAACGTCGTACGCGAGGAGCTGGCCCGCGTCGTGACCGCCCGCCAGGCGCACGATCCGCACCTGCACCACCTCGACGGGCGCGAGCTGTTCGGCGCGGACGACATCCCCGATCTCCCCGATGGCCTCCACCCCGACACCGCAGGCCACCGCCGCATCGCCGAACGGTTCGCCGCCTTCGCCTTCACGCATCCGGGCCCCTTTGCCTGAGGGGTGCGGAACCGCTCTCGCACGAGTGTCCGCCGGTGCCCCTCGGATGCACCGGGCCGCCGTCCCCGTCCCGAGACGATCGATTGGAGTCGCCCTCGTGTCCGACCTCTCCTCTTCCCACCTCGCCGCCGTCCGGGAGTCGTACGACTCCGTCGCCTCCGCCTACGTCGAACGTGTCAAGTCTCCGGCGGAGCTGGACCCGTTGTCGCGCGGGATGCTGGACGTCTTCGCGGAGACGGTACGGGCGGACGGGCTCGGGCCGGTCGCCGATCTGGGATGCGGGCCGGGGAAGGTCACGGCCCACCTCGCGGCGCGAGGAGTGCCGATGCTCGGTGTGGACCTGTCGCCCGCCATGGTCGGGCTGGCCCGTGGCGCCTACCCCGAACTGGGCTTCTGCGTCGGCTCGATGACGGCGCTCCCGGTCCGGGACGGCGCCCTCGGGGGTGTGCTCGCCTACTACTCCACCCACCACACGCCGCCGGAGCTGCTGCCGCTGGTGTTCGGGGAGTTCCAACGTGTCCTGGCGCCCGGGGGCCGGCTGATGCTGGCCGGGCACGTGGGACACGGCCAGCGCCTGCGCCCCACCCAGGCGTACGGCGGCCGCCCCGTCTCGTACGAGTCCCATCTGCTGCCGCCCGACCGGCTCGCCGGGCTGCTCCAGCAGGCCGGGCTCGCCCTCACCGCACGCCTGGTGGAGGAGCCCGCCGAGGGGGCCGAACGGAGCTACGCCACCCTCCTCGCCCGCAAGCCCGAGCGGGCCTGAGGAAACGAGGAGGCCGGGTCAGCCGTCCGGGTCAGGCGTCCGGGTTCCTGCCGACCAGGACCTTGATCAGTCGGTCGTTCTGGAGCTTGGCCAGTTCGGCGGCGGTGTCGTACGGGTGGGTGTCGCCGGGCAGGGTGCCGAGTCGGGTCTCGCTCAGGATCGTGCCGGACCGGGTGATGACGTGGACGGCCCCCGGGGCGTCGCTCCCCTTCTCCATGAAGCCGGTGGTGCTGGAGGCGTCTCCGAGGGGCGCCGTCTTCACCGTCTTGAGCACGAGGTTCTGGTCCGTCGCGTCCCGGGCGATCGCGGCCTTCATCGCTGCCTTCGCGTCGTCCTCGGTGCTGAACGAGTACACGTTGAACGTCACACCCACCGTGGCGTCGTTCGCCCTGCGGTAGCCCGCGGAGCCCATCGCCTTCAAGCCGCCACAGCCGGTCCTCAGTTCGCTCCGGCAGTGGTCCTGGGTGAGGTTGGCGCCGTACGCGATCGGAGTCCCCGGGTCGTCGTTGCTCATGGGATTCTGCGACTCCGGGAAGTATCCCTCCCCCATCGCCGACTTGCTCGGCATGACCTCGACCAGCTGGGACGCCGAGTCCAGCTTCACCACGGTCCGGGCCCACGGCGGCGAGTCGCCCCCCTTGGGCACGTCGTCGATGCCCGCGTCGCACGCGGACAGACCACCCACCGCCAGCAGCGCGCAGGCCGCGGCCGTCGCGGCACGGGTCATTCCGTTCATGAGTCCCCCAACTCAGCGTCCGTACAGGGCAATTGACGCATACACGCGTGAACGGTGGGTCACCGTATCCGGTGGCCACCCGCCGGTCAACGCAGTCCCCCCGGGAGCAGAGCCCTGCATCGGGCACTCCGGCCGGATCGGCACGAGCGGCTCGGTGCGGCCCCGGGTATGTGGTATCCGCAGGACGGCAACGGCACCCGTGGGCCGGCAACGGCGGCCCCTGCCCGCCCGATCGAAAGGTCCCTCATGTCCCTGTACACCTTCGGCGGCGCCCCCACCGACGTCCTCACCACCCGAACGGGCGACGTCGTCCCCGATCATCCACTGCTCGTCCGTATCGCCGATACGGGTGAACTCCTCACCGTGCTCTACCAGATGGACGGAGTCACCCCGCTCGGCCAGCTGCGCAGCAACCCTGCCGGTCACTCCTCGCCGGGGACGATCCCCCCGTTCACCTGCGCGGTCCCGGCGATCGAGTACGAGTACGCGGACGCGGCCGGGAACCCGGTGCGCTGGCGCCAGGACGGCCGGGAGCTGGCGGCGGGCGTTCCGGCGCAGGCCGCCGCGCCGTCCCCGGACGCCCCGGCGACGCAGCCGGACCCCTCCCCCAGGCCGGCCGACTTCGTCGCCGCCCGGCTGTTCGTGGTCCAGGGGGCGGTGGGCGACGGCGTCGCGGACGACCGGCTGCCGATCCAGGCCGCCCTCGACGCCGCCCGCAGCGCCGGGGGCGGCACCGTCGTCGTCCCCGCCGGGCGTACGTACGGCGTCGGCACGTTCCTGGTCGTCTTCGACAACACCACGATCTACGCCTACGGGGCGACGCTCCGCGCGATCGGGAACTCCGGCATCCTGCGCAACTTCCTGCCCGACGAGACGTTCGCGGGCTACGGCGGGCACTCCCACATCAACGTCCTGGGCGGCACCTGGGACGGCAACGCGGCCGACGGCACGTCCGGCACCGTCACCGCGCTGACCGACGTCATGAACTTCATCCACGCCCGGGACATCACCGTGCGGGACGTGACGGTGACCGACGTCAGCGCGGCGCACGCGCTGGAGTTCAACTCCGTCGACGGCGGCCGGGCGGTCGACTGCCGGTTCCTCGGCTTCAGGGACACGACGGACGAGAAGAACCGGGGCACGTCCGAGGCGATCCAGATCGACATCGCCAAGGCCGGGTCCAGCTCCATCGGCGACTTCGACGACACCACGGCGAACAACATCGTCGTGTCCGGCTGCTACTTCGGCCCGTCCGACCGGCTCGGCCCGTTCGGACGCGCGGTCGGCTCGCACGCCGCCTCGGCCGGGAGGTACTTCGACGGGATCCAGATCATCGGCAACCGGATCGAGGGCACGGCCGCCGAGGGGGTGCACGGGTACGGCTGGCGGCGCGCGGTCGTCGCGGACAACGTGATCAGCGGTACGGGCGCGGCCGGTATCCGGCTCACCCACCCGAATCCGGTCGGCGCCGGATTCTCGCTCACCCCGCACTCCCTGGCCGTCACCGGCAACACCATCGACGCCCCGGCCGCCGACGCCGGGGTCACCGTCCTCGGCTACCCGACCGCGCAGGTCTCCGGCGTCAAGATCGCGGACAACGTCGTACGGGGCTCGGGCGGCACCGGCATCCGCGTCTCCTCCTGCACGTCCCCGAGCATCACCGGCAACAGCGTCGACACGACCAGCGGCACCGGCATCCTCGTCCAGGCCGGAAGCGGGGCGACCGTCGCGAACAACACTGTCCGGTCCACCGGGTCGAACGGCATCAACATCTCGAACCACACCGGGGCCACGGTCGGCGGCAACAGCGTCGACACCACGGGGACCAACCACGGGATCTTCGTGGGCACCCTGGGCGACGCCCTGATCACCGGCAACCAGATCGTGGCGGCGGCCTCGGCCGGCATCCGGCTCTCGGACGGCGCGGTCCGCTGCACCGTCACCAACAACAAGATCCGCAGAGGCGACGGGACGACGGCCAGCGGGATCACCACCGCGACCACCGCGACCGGCGCCCTCATCGCGGGCAACGATCTGAGCGGGAACGCCTGGACGGCCGGAACCGCCCTGGCCGTCACCGATTCCGGCGCCGCCCTCGACTGGAGCGGCTCCACCACCGTCCCCGGCCAGAACCGCGTCTGACGCGAGCCCGTCCCGGGCCCCGGGCCGTGCGGGTGAACCGTACGGCCCGGACAAGCCCGGCACCCGGGGCAGGCCCTACAGCCCGCCTTCAGCCACACCCCCGATGAAGGACTGCCACCCCTCGGAAGCACAGGTCAGAACCGGCCCCGCCTGCTGCTTGCTGTCTCGTACGGCGACCGCGCCGTCGAGGTGCGCCACCTCGACGCAGTTGCCGTTTCCATTGCTGTGGCTCGACTTGAACCACTCGGCGTTCTCAACCGTTCTCATAGCTCCCTGCTACCTCGGAAATCAGGCGTAGCGACGCCTGCTCGTCCAGCGATGCTTTCCAGATGTCGTCGAGGGCCGCGTCGTACTGTTGCACCTCCCGTTCTTTGTCCAGGTATAGGCCGCCGGTGTATCCGTCCGCGTAGACGGTCGGCGGCTCCGTGGCGACCCCGTCGCCAGTCAACGGGAAGCGCAGAATCAAGAACGGGCCCGTGACGATCCCCGAGTGCGCACCTGCCTCGAAGGGCACCACCCGGATTGTGACGTTGGGCAGTTTCGCAACATAGACAAGGTGGGCGAGCTGCTGCGCCATCACCTCTTGGCCTCCGATGGGACGGCGCAGCACCGCTTCGCTCAGCACCGCACGGAACACCAGCGGATCGGTGGCTCGCGTCAGAAGGGACTGACGCTCCATGCGGAGGCGCACGCGTCCATCGAGCTCCGCGTCGCTGATCCCACGGACGTGCGTACGAATGATTTCGCGTGCGTAGCCATCGGTTTGAAGCTGCCCGGGGATGAGGTCGCTCTCGTACATCGACAGCGATTCCGCCGCCTCTTCAAGCCCTACGTAGATGTCGAATCCCTCGGGGATCGAGTCGCCATAGGCGTGCCACCAACCACGCGCCTTGGTCTCCTTCGCCAGCCCCATCAGCGCCTCGGTGAGATCCGCCGGAGCGCCGTACACCAGGCACATCGCCTGGACGTCGAGGCTCCGCAGCGCGGTCTGCCCCGTCTCGATCCGCCACATCTTCGCTTCGGACCATTCGAGCTTCTTCGCCGCCGCGCGGACAGTCAGGTGAGCCCGATTGCGCAGGCCCTTGAGATTCCGCCCCAGTTGACGACGCGGAACGGTTGACCCGGTCTGCCCCTCAGCCATCTTCACCCCTCCTGAAGAACCCAGTATGAGGGACTTTTGCCCCTCGCGATGAAAGCAGTCCAGCGCCCGCTTCGCAGTACAAGACATCCGTTCGATGTCTTTGAAGCGGAACAACGCCATGAAGTCTTGCACGACTCCCACTCCACCGTGCAGCCTTGAAAGCACTCTCCGTGAGCAGTCAATTCGCCACTCATTTGCACTCATCCGCACAAATCGCGGTGCACGTGCCGCACTTACCCCTGAGGAATACGCGTGATCGATCTTCCACGGGCTCTTCCACCCGTCCCCTGCGCACCACTCTGCGGCCCCCCGCCCACGCTGCTGCTGGCGAGTGAGCGCAAGTCGGTGCGCTACGCACGGGACTTCGTGCGCGCGTTCATCGTGCATCACTCACCGGACGCGCCGGGCACACACATCGACGCCGTCGTCCTGGTCACCAGCGAACTCGTCACCAACGCCTACCGGTACGGCACCGAGCCCGACGACCTGATCCGAGTCGTTCTCGACGTCGAGGGCGGCCGAACCCGCGTCGAAGTGCACGACCCCGTACGCCGGACGCCTCGCCGCCGCTTCAAGTCCACCGAAGGGGACGACGAGAGCACACGAGGGCGCGGCCTGGTCATCCTGGACGCGTTGTGTCCGGGACAGTGGGGATTCGCGGGCCGGCCCTTCGGCAAGTTCGTCTGGGCCGAGATCCGACAGGTCTGCTGACCCGTCCGGGCGGCGGCAGGGTTTCCCGGAGTGAGAGAGACCCCAGGACGCCCCGCCGCCGCCGTCGACCCTATAGACCCACTGTCGTCATCCGAAGATCGAGAGAGCCCCTGTGACAGACATCGAGTACGAGGCGAAGGCCCTCGACGTCGACCCAGTGGAAATGGCACGTCGAATCATCGCCGCCGGAGGGGTCGAGACGGCCCCGGCGCGGGTGATGCGCCGGTACGTGTACGACACCGTGCCGCACGTTCCCGGGAGGTGGGTGCGCCTGCGCGACACGGGGGACGCGGTCACCCTGTGCGTCAAGGAGATCCATACGGACGCCGTGGACGGGACCCGGGAGACCGAGGTCACGGTCGACGACTTCGCCGAGGCCGCCGAACTGCTTCGCCTGGCCGGGCTCACCCCGCGCGGGTACCAGGAGAACCGCCGCACGTCCTACGCGCTCGGCGCGGCCCGGCTGGAGATCGACGAGTGGCCGCGTATCCCGCCCTACCTGGAGATCGAGGCCGACGACGAAGCGCAGGTGTGGGCGGCTGCCACCGCCCTCGGGCTCGACCTCGACGGCCTCACCTCCATCAACACCACCAAGGTCTACCACCGGTACGGCATCGATCTCGAAAGCATCACCGACCTGCGGTTCTAGTAGGTCGTCACCCATGACTCACTGCCGGGGCTCCTCGCCCTGGCAGTACCGAGAGGGGCACCCATGCACGATCTGTCCCATCTACCTGTCGAGGTAAGGCCGGACCGGACCTTACGCGTGAAGGTCATCGATGCGTGCGGCCTCGCCTGCTCCTTCTGCCACAACGAAGGAACACCCGTGGCGACCGACAACGCGCATCGTCCCACCGATCGGTTCACCGGTAGCCCGGGACGCTCCGGACGCGTATCCATCTACCTCCACACCAACGGCGCGGACTTTCTGCCTGCCCGGATCGCAGCCGATGCCGACTTCGCGCTCGCGCTCGCCGCTGTACGCGGCTCACTGCCCACCACGGAGGTCCACTTCACCGGAGGGGAGCCCACCCTTCACCCTGAACTGCCTGAGCTCATCGCCATAGCCCGCCGCCTGGGACTCTCCGTAGGGCTCACCTCGAACGGCGAAGCCGGAGCCTCAGTGCTGCCCGCCGCAGCCGCAGCCGGACTCGACCGCATCAACCTGTCCGTGTTCGGCACCACACCTGATGAGCTCGCTGCCGTGCAAGGGCCCCGCCTCGCCTCCCCGAGGCTCGCCGAGCGGAAACTCGCCGCGCTCGACGCCACGATCGAAGCCGCGACCGCACATGGGGTCAAGGTCTCCGCAAACATCGTGATCCCCGACCTCAATCACGTGGACCGCGTGCTCCGGGTCATCGAACGGCACGGTCGCTCCGTCGTCGTGCGCATGCTCGTATCGCTGGAGGACGGCGGCGCGTCGCTCGACGCGATGCAGGCCGTCATCGACCACGTAGGCGCTGTGCCGGACCGCCGCATCATCACGGCCGGAGCATCCGACCAACGCGTGCGCTACCTCCTTCCGGACGGACGTGCGCTGTACGCCAAGAGCATCAGGCCCGTACGGCTCCCCGAGACATGCGCCGACTGTCGGTTCAACAATGACCGGGATTGCCAGGAGGGCTACTACGGGCTCCGGCTCTACCGGGCCGTGAACGGGCCCTTCATGGTCGGGGTGTGCATTCAACGCATGGACCTGTGCATGAGCCTCGGTGAGTTCGTCATGAGCCAGCGCTGTCGCGAAGTGGCCGCGTTCCGCGAGGACGAGATCGCGCGTCTCACGAGCCTGCACGCCCCGACGGAACGTGCCGGGCAAAGCCAAGCGCCCTGCTGCCCTCCGCCCGCCGGAGCTTGAGGCCACCCATCGAGTTTCCAGTGATGTGGACGTGCCCCTGGATTCGCACCCCGTGCCCGAACGGTCTGCCAGCCCGCGCGGGCATTCACAACCCCACCCGCACGGCTGCATGAACAGTGCCCCGGCCACCGTCCAGCGGTCGGGGCACCACCCGCTGGGTTCAGGGAGCTCGGAGTTCGCGGCGGAGGATCTTGCCGGAGGCGGCGCGGGGGACGGCGTCGATGAACCCGGGGACCGCCATTGGCCTTCTTGGGGCTGGAGTCGTGGACTCCACGTCAAAGCCGGACGGACCACGCCACTGCCAGGGAAATCCCCAACTGAACATCCATGCATGACACCTGATGGTCAGTCACTTCTATTCGGCAAGGCGCCTGGCGACACGCTCGCAGGCTCGCGCCGACGACACGCGATGCGCCCAAGGGATTCCGCCACGTCGATCCGTGGGCGCTGGCAATGCGCACCCTGTCACCTTGCACCGAAACCGGAGCCTCCCCTTCCATTGAGTGACGCCAGCCACACCGAGAGTAATTGCCTTGTGAAGAAATCTTGACCATCCCATGATCAATTCTTGAACCGGGCGACGCATGATCCGCACAGGTCGCCCAAACAGGGGAGGAATCAACTATGCGCAGAATCAAGGCGATCGCCGCGATAGCACTGGTCATCGGCGTCGGAGTGCCGACCAGCACCGCGATGGCACTTGACGCCAAGGGCGGCGGCGTGACGGCGACGACTCCGTACAACGGCGACAGCGGCGTCATCTCCGTCTACGACGGCAGCGACGACGGTGACTCGGGCAAGGCCGAGTACTACCGTCAGGCCAGCGCCGGGACCAAGCGCACGCTGTGGAACCACAGCGGCTACAAGACCCGCGTGATCTCGGGTAGTGGCTCGAAGATCATCAAGTTCAGGGCGTGCGACGACAACGACTGGGCCAGCGACGACTGCTCCGGCTGGAAGGCTCCGTAACCGGAGCTACCGCTTGAGTACCCGCTGGGCAGGCCGTCCCACAGCCTGCCCAGCGGTTTCATCTTTGCTCACCTACTCAACACAGGGACGTGCCGTGACCCACACCCCTCCGCCGGGCGGTGGTCTTCAGATCAAGGGCCTGACCTATCAGGTCGGAGACCGTGTGCTCCTCAACAGCGTCGACCTCGCCGTGGACGCGGGGAAGTCGGTGGCCGTCACCGGGCCCAGCGGATCGGGCAAGTCGACACTGTTGATGTGCGTGCTCGGTCTGGTCAAGCCGGCCTCCGGCACGATCACGGCGGGAGGACATCGCCTTACGGGACTGCTGCCCGGCGCCCTGGCCAAGGCCCGTCGCAAGCGCCTCGGCATGGTCTTCCAATTCGGCGAGCTGCTGCCCGAACTGACGCCGGTGGAGAACGTGGCTCTGCCCATGCTCCTCGACGGCGTCGACCATCGTCACGCCCATGAGTCGGCTACGCAGCTCCTGGACGAACTCGAAGTACCCCATGGCAGTACCCCCACCGGCATGCTTTCCGGAGGAGAACGCCAGCGCACAGCCGTGGCGCGGGCGCTCATCGCGCAGCCGTCCGTGCTGCTGGCGGACGAGCCCACCGGCGCGCTGGACCCCAAAGCGCGCGAGAACGTGGCCGACCAGATGTTCCGGATCTGCCGTGAGCGGGACTGCGCGCTCCTGGTGGTCACCCACGATCCGGCAGTCGCCGAACGCGCGGACGACGAGTTCCAGCTTCAGGAGAGCACGCTCGTCCCTGTCCAGCGGGGGACGCACTCGTGACCGACCAGCACTCGCCACACCTCCGCCGGCCCGGAAAGCTCTGGGTCCAGCTGCTGAGGATCGGGCGCGCCGCAGGACGCACCACGCCCGGCACGCGACTGCGTATGTGGGCCCTGATGACGGCCTCCGCCGCTCTTGCCCTGACCGCCCTGGCGATGGTCACCACCAGCGCGACCTTCGACGGCCGCACGCAGCGCGACACGGTACGGGGCCCCGTTCTGACCAGCAGCGCACATCGGGCCACGGCCTTGTGGAAGGAGGCCATCGACTCGTTCGGCACGTCACCGCACAGCGTCATCTACGTCGAGCCTCTCGCGGCCGACGCGCCTCCACCGCCGGGCCTCCCACGCTGGCCGCAGCCGGGTGAGGTCTTCTTTTCCCCGGAACTCGCCCGGGCGGCGAAGGACATCGACAGCCTCGACAGATACGGCCGTTACGCAGGGACGATCGGCAAGCAGGGGCTCAGGTCACCATCTGAACGTCTCGCCTACGCCCGTCCCGCCCATCCGCCGGCCGACCCCACGGCAGCGTCCTGGCAGTACATCACGGGCTTCGGCCGGCTCTTCCCGATGAACCAGGACATCTACCCCTTCACCAAGGCGGAGACGGTCGGAGTCATCTCGGTGCTCATGCTGGTACCGGCCTTGGCTCTGCTGGTCGTGGCCACCCGGGTGGGATCGGCCACCCGGGACCGCCGGAGCCGTCTCGTCAACGCCCTGGGAGCCTCGTGGGCACACCGCGCGGTGATCAACACGGGAGAGGCCTTCGCCCCGGCCGCCATGGGAACGCTCCTGGTCCTCGTCCCCGCCGCCGTCCTGCTGGCCACCGACGTACGGTTGCCCTTCACGGGCTACATCGTCAACGCTGCCGACCTGCGCCACGCATGGCCGCAACTGGCCGCCTCACTCACGGTCTCCCTGGTTCTGACGCTCCTGCTGGTCGTGCTCCTCCACCGGGTTCAGCGAACGAAGGCGGCGACCCGGCCCAGCGCGTCCTCCTCACACCTGCCCAAGTGGCGCTTGGCCTTGTGCGTCACCGGTGTCCTGGGAATCGCGTTCAGCCAGTACGCCCCCAAGGGCCCTGACGTCGTGGTCTTCCTGGCCGGGACTGTTCTGATATGGGCCATGCTGCCGTCGGCTGTCGCCATGCTCAGCGTCGCCCACGGGAAGCGCCTGGCCGCGAAGGGCTATCGCAAGGGGAACCCGGGACGCCTCGTCGCAGGCCGCTGGACCGCGGCTCATCCAGGAGTACTCGTCCGGCTCTCTGTGGTCTTCGTCATCGGTATCGGTCTCATCAGCCATCTCCAGGTCTGGAACAGCCGGTTGGGAGACAGCGCCGCCGCTGCCCAGCAACTGACCCAACGCGTGGGAGACACCCTCTTCACCGTCTCCAGCAGCAACCTCACGCCCCGCACCACCGAACGCCTCGCACGGACTCTGCCGGACGGGACGCGTCTCCTGGCCACCACCGCCCATCCGGAGGGCGATCACCCCCGCATCGACGTGACCGGCGCCTGCCGGGACCTCGAAGCGATGCGTCTGCCCTGCCCGACAAGCGCCCGGCCCCTCACCACGCAGGACCCGCGGCTGCAAGAACTGGCCGCCGCCTACGGGGGCAACCTCACGGTCCAGGCCGTCACCGGCGCGCTGCCGAGCGGTCGCCCCAACCAGTCGCTGATCGTGACCGCCGACGAGTCCGGGCACCGGGCGGAGATCGAGAAGGCCGCCTATGCCGTGCTCCCCGGGATCAACGTGGAGTCCCCCGGGGAAACCTGGGTGATCGGTGCCCAGCAGAAGAACCGGCTCAACTACTGGCTCTACCTCTTCGGCGGCACAGGTCTGGCCCTGCTGCTGGTGACAGGGCTGATCAGCGCGGCCGCCGAGTTCGTACGCATCAGGCGGGGACTGGCCCCGTTGAGCGTCCTCACCGGCGACACCCGAATCTTCCGCGCCATCGCCCTGTGGTATTTGACTGTGCCGTTGCTCATCGCGACCTGTGTCGCCGCCTTCATCACCAACTGGCACTCGTTGTTCTTCGTCATCTCCTTGCGCGAAGGGAAGTTCTCCTGGCCGGTTCTGGCCGCGGCAGCCATCGGCTTCGCACTCGCCGCCGTGGCGATCGGCCTCCTCGCGGCACACTCGGCGCGTCGCGCCGCACCATCCTGGCGCCCCGAAGCGGACTGAGAGGGGACCGGCCCACGGCTCCCTAGGGGGTGTCTGATAAATGAGTGCGGGTGAAGGAGCGGGGTCCGGTGCGTGCGATCGCAAGGCGCCGGGGCGTCTGCGTGGCGGAGCCACGTGGGCGGTTCGGCAACGCCGCGAGCGTGCATGCCGGACCCCGCGACGCCGCAGGCATTTGTCAGACACCCCCTAGGAACGGGGAGCCCGGGGGCCGGTCCGGAGTTCGCGGCGGAGGATCTTGCCGGAGGCGGCGCGGGGGACGGCGTCGATGAACTCGGTGCGGCGGATCTTCTTGTACGGGGCGACGCGTCCGGCGACGTAGGCCATGACGTCGTCGGCGGTGAGGCCGGGGGCGTCGGGGCGGCGGACCACGTACGCCTTGGGGATCTCGTTGCCCCCGTCGTCGGGTACGCCGATGACGGCGGCGTCGGCGATGGACGGGTGGGTGAGGAGGAGGGCTTCGAGTTCGGCGGGGGCGACCTGGTAGCCCTTGTACTTGATCAGTTCCTTCACCCGGTCGACGACGAAGAGCCAGCCGTCCTCGTCGACGCGTCCCACGTCCCCGGTGTGCAGCCAGCCGTCGGCGTCGATCATGGCGGCGGTGGCCTCGGGGCGGCCCAGGTAGCCCTTCATCACCTGGGGGCCACGGATGAGGATCTCGCCCTCGGTGGAGGGCGCGGAGTCCGAGGTGTCGGAGAGCGGGACGAGGCGCATCTCGGTGCTGGGCAGCAGCCTGCCGACCGCGCCGGGCGGCGGGTTCTCGGCGGAGAGCGGGACGACGTGGGTGCCGGGCGAGAGCTCCGTCATCCCGTACGCCTGGCGGACCGGCGGCAGGCCCAGCCGCTCGGAGCAGGCGGCGGCGAGGGCCGCGTCGAGCGGGGCGGCGGCGCTGACGACGTACTCCAGCGAGGAGAGGTCGTACCGCTCGACGGCGGGGTGCTTGGCGAGGGCCAGGACGATGGGCGGGGCCACGTAGAGGCCGGTGATCCGGTGCTTCTCGACGGCGGCGAGGAACTGGTCGAGGTCGAAGCGCGGCAGGACGACGACGGTTGCGCCCATCCGCAGCGGGGCGTTCATCAGGGCCGTAAGCCCGTAAATGTGGAAAAACGGGAGAACCGCGAGGATTCTGGCGCCCGGGCCCATGGGGATGAAGGGGCGCAGCTGCTCCAGGTTGGTGGCCATGGAGCGGTGGGTGAGCATGACGCCCTTGGGGGCGCCGGTGGTGCCGGAGGAGTACGGGAGGGCCGCGACGTCCTCGGCGGGGTCGATGGCGGGGGTGGGTTCGGGGGCGGTGGTGGTGAGCAGGTCGAGTACGGAGGGGTGGCCCTCGGCCCGGTCGCAGACGTAGATCCGCTCGATGCCCCCGGCGCGGGCGGCGGCGTCCAGGGCGGTGGGCAGGAGCGGGGAGACGGTGACGATCCAGCGGGCGGCGGAGTCGGCGAGCTGCTTGGCGAACTCCGCCGCCGTGGCGAGCGGGTGGACGGTGGTGACGGTGGCCCCGGCCCGGGTCGCGCCGAGGAAGACCGCCGGGTAGGCGATGGTGTTGGGGCTGTGCAGGGCGAGCACGTCGCCCTTGCGGAGTCCGGCCTCGGCGAGTCCGGCGGCGATGCGGCGGTGGAAGGTGTCGAGCTGCCGGTAGGTGAGGGCGGAGGTGTCGTCCGTCCCGTCGATCAGGGCCACGGTGTCGCCGTGGTCGGCGGTGGCCCGGCCCAGGACCGCGTCGTGCAGGGGCTGGTCGAGCGGCGGTACGTCGGGGTGGTCGCTGCGGAACACGTGCGTCATGGCGGTCCCTTCGGGACGGGCGACGGATCGACGAGAGCGGGGTCAGTAGGACTTGGGCAGGCCCAGGGACTGGTGGGAGACGTAGTTCAGGATCATTTCCCGGCTGACCGGGGCGATCCGGGCGACCCGGGCCGCGGTGATCAGGGAGGCGAGGCCGTACTCGCGGGTGAGGCCGTTGCCGCCGAGGGTGTGGACGGCCTGGTCGACGGCCTTGACGCAGGCCTCGCCGGCCGCGTACTTCGCCATGTTGGCGGCCTCGCCCGCGCCGATGTCGTCGCCGTCGTCGTAGAGCCGGGCGGCCTTCTGCATCATCAGGCGGGCCAGCTCCAGCTCGATGTGGGCCTGGGCGAGGGGGTGGGCGATGGCCTGGTGGGCGCCGATGGGCTCCTTCCAGACCTGGCGGGTCCTCGCGTAGTCGACGGCCCGGTCCAGGGCGTAGCGGCCCATGCCGATGCCGAACGCGGCGGTCATGATGCGCTCGGGGTTGAGCCCGGCGAAGAGTTGGAGGAGTCCGGCGTCCTCGTCCCCCACCAGCGCGTCGGCCGGCAGGCGTACGTCGTCGAGGACGAGTTCGAACTGCTTCTCCGGTGCCTGGAGTTCCATGTCGATCGGGGTGCGGCCGAAGCCGGGGGCCTCGCGCGGGACGATGAAGAGGCAGGGCTTGAGCCGGCCGGTACGGGCGTCCTCGGTGCGGCCGACGACGAGGGTGGCGTCGGCGATGTCGACGCCGGAGACGAAGACCTTGCGGCCGGTGAGCAGCCAGTCGGCGTCCGGACCGGAGCCGTCCCTGCGGGCGGTGGTGGTGATGCGGTGGGAGTTGGACCCGGCGTCGGGTTCGGTGATGCCGAAGGCCATGGTGAGGCTGCCGTCGGCGAGGCCGGGCAGCCAGGCGCGCTTCTGGTCCTCGGTGCCGAACCGGGCGATGACGGTGCCGCAGATCGCCGGGGAGACCACCATCATGAGCAGCGGACTGCCGGCCGCGCCCAACTCTTCCAGGACTATGGAGAGTTCGGCCATGCCGCCGCCCCCGCCGCCGTACTCCTCGGGCAGGTTCACGCCGAGGTAGCCGAGCTTGGCGGCGTCGGCCCAGAGTTCGCGCGGGTGGGCGCCGTCGCGGACGACGGAGGTCATGTAGTCGCGTCCGTAGCGCTTGCCGAGGGCGGCGACGGCGGCGCGGAGGGCCTGCTGTTCCTCGGTTTCGAGGACGGTGCTCGACGTGCTGCTGGCGGCGGTCATGCGTTCTCCCCAGTCTGTGCGGACCGCGTGTCCGCGGATTCGGTGACGACTGCGAGCAGGGTGCCGACCTCGACCTGGTGGCCGGGGGTGGCGTGGAGGGCGGTGAGGGTGCCGGAGGCGGGGGCGAGGACGCGGTGTTCCATCTTCATCGCCTCCAGCCAGATGAGGGGCTGCCCGGCCTCGACGCGGGCGCCGGGGGCCAGGCCCTCGGCGAGGCGGACGACGGTGCCGGGCATGGGTGCGAGCAGGGAGCCGGGTTCGGCGCGGTCGGTGGGGTCGGTGAAGCGGGGCAGGGGGGTGAGGGTGTACGAGCCGGTGGCGGTGTCCACGTACGCGGTGCCCCGGTGGACGGCGATGTCGTAGTGGTGGGTGAGGCCGTCCGGGGTTTCTAGGGTGACGCGGTCGGGGGCGGCGGCGACGGCTCGTTCGCCGGTCACGGGGACGGGGCCGGTGCGGGTGGTGCGGTAGGCGGCCTCGTACTCGGTGCCGTCCGGTTCGGCGCGGTAGCGCTTGACGTGGGGCGGCGCGGGGAGGTTCCGCCAGGCGCCCAGGCGTACGGGGCCGGGTCCGGGCCCCCGGTGCCGGGCGGCGGCGTCGGCGAGGGCGGCGGCGAGGGCGGCGCGGCGGGGCCCGTCCTCCGGTGCCCCGGTGGTGAGGGCGGTGAGGTGGCGGTCGTAGAAGCCGGTGTCGAGGCGGGCGGCGCGGAAGTCGGGGTGGCGCAGGGACCGTACGAGCAGGTCGCGGTTGGTGACCGGGCCGTGGACGCGGGCGCGCTCCAGGGTGCGGGCCAGCAGGCGTACGGCCTCGGCGCGGGTGGCGGCGTGGGCGACGACCTTGGCGATCATCGGGTCGTAGTGCACGCCGATGGTGTCGCCGTCCGCGTACCCGGTGTCGAGCCGGACGCCGGGTCCGCCGGGTACGTCCAGGGTGTGCAGGGTGCCGGTCTGGGGCTGCCAGTCGCGGGCCGGGTCCTCGGCGTAGAGGCGGGCCTCGACGGCGTGGCCGCGCGGCTCCGGGGGCGTCGGGGCCGGGAGGGGTTCGCCCTCGGCGACGCGGAGTTGCAGGGCGACGAGGTCGAGGCCGAAGACGGCCTCGGTGACGGGGTGTTCGACCTGGAGGCGGGTGTTCATCTCCAGGAAGTACGGGCGCCCGTCGGCGGCGAGGAGGAATTCGACGGTGCCCGCGCCCTGGTAGCCGACCGCGTGGGCGGCGGCGGTGGCGGCGTCGTGCAGCCGGGTGCGCACGGCGTCGTCGAGGCCGGGGGCGGGGGCCTCCTCGACGACCTTCTGGTGGCGGCGCTGGAGGGAGCAGTCGCGGGTGCCGAGCGCCCAGACCCCGCCGTGCGCGTCGGCCATGATCTGGACCTCGACGTGCCGGCCGCGTTCCACGTACGGCTCCGCGAAGACCTCCCCGTCCCCGAACGCGGCGGTCGCCTCGGCCGTCGCCGCCGTCAACTCGCTTTCCAAAACGGCCAGTTCACGGACTATGCGCATGCCCCGGCCGCCGCCGCCCGCCGCCGCCTTGAGGAGCAGCGGCAGGTCCTCGGCGGTGGCCCGGTCCGGGTCGACGGGGGCGAGCAGCGGCACCCCGGCTCCGGCCATGAGTTCCTTGGCGCGGGTCTTGGAGGCCATCAGCTCGATGGCCTTGGGCGGCGGGCCCACCCAGAGGAGCTCGGCGTCCTGGACGGCGCGGGCGAATCCGGCGTTCTCGGAGAGGAAGCCGTAGCCGGGGTGGACGGCGTCGGCCCCGGCGGCGAGCGCGGCGCGCACGACGAGTCCGCCGCGCAGGTAGGTGTCGGCGGGGGCGGCGCCGGGCAGCCGTACGGCGGTGTCGGCCTCCCGTACGTGGAGGGCGTCGGCGTCCGCGTCGGAGTACACGGCGACGGTGGCGATGCCGAGTTCGCGGCAGGTCCGGAAGATCCGGCAGGCGATCTCGCCCCGGTTGGCGACGAGCAGCGTGGAGATCATCAGGGCCTCACATCCGGAAGACGCCGAAGCCGCCGCGGGCGCCTTCGACCGGGGCGGTGTGGATCGCGGACAGGCACATCCCGAGGACGGTCCTGGTGTCACGGGGGTCGATGACCCCGTCGTCGTACAGCCGCCCGGAGAGGAACATCGGCAGGGACTCGGACTCGATCTGCTGCTCGACCATGGCGCGCAGCGCGGCGTCGGCCTCGTCGTCGTAGGGCTGTCCCTTGGCGGCGGCGGAGGCGCGGGCGACGATGGAGAGCACCCCGGCGAGCTGCTGCGGGCCCATGACGGCGGACTTGCTGCCCGGCCAGGCGAAGAGGAACCGCGGGTCGTAGGCGCGGCCGCACATGCCGTAGTGCCCGGCCCCGTACGAGGCGCCCATCAGCACGGAGAGGTGGGGGACCTTCGAGTTGGACACCGCGTTGATCATCATGGCGCCGTGCTTGATGATGCCGCCCTGTTCGTACTCCTTGCCGACCATGTAGCCGGTGGTGTTGTGGAGGAAGAGCAGCGGGATGTCGCGCTGGTTGGCGAGCTGGATGAACTGGGCGGCCTTCTGCGACTCCTCGCTGAACAGCACCCCTTGCGCGTTGGCGAGGATGCCGACCGGGTAGCCGTGGAGGGTGGCCCAGCCGGTGACCAGGCTGGTCCCGTAGAGCGGTTTGAACGCGTCGAAGTCGGAGCCGTCGACGAGGCGGGCGATGACCTCGCGGGGGTCGAAGGGCACCTTGAGGTCGCCGGGGACGATGCCGACGAGTTCGTCCTCGTCGTACTCGGGCGGTGCGGCGGGGCCGGGGTCGGGGTGGGCCTTGCGCCAGTTGAGGCGGGCGACGATGCGGCGGGCCTGGCGCAGCGCGTCCTGCTCGTCGACGGCGTAGTGGTCGGCGAGGCCGGAGGTGCGGGCGTGCATCTCGGCGCCGCCGAGCGATTCGTCGTCGCTCTCCTCGCCGGTGGCCATCTTGACCAGGGGCGGTCCGCCGAGGAAGACCTTGGACCGGTCCTTGATCATGACGGTGTGGTCGGACATGCCGGGGACGTACGCGCCGCCCGCGGTGGAGTTCCCGAAGACGACGGCGACGGTGGGGATGCCGGCCGCGGACAGCCGGGTGAGGTCGCGGAAGAGGGCCCCGCCGGGGATGAAGATCTCCTTCTGGGACGGCAGGTCGGCGCCGCCGGACTCGACGAGGCTGACGCAGGGCAGCCGGTTGGCGAAGGCGATCTCGTTGGCGCGCAGGGCCTTCTTCAGGGTCCAGGGGTTGGAGGCGCCGCCGCGTACGGTCGGGTCGTTGGCGGTGATCAGGCACTCCACGCCCTCGATCACCCCGATCCCGGTGACGAGCGAGGCGCCCACGGCGTAGTCGCTGCCCCAGGCGGCGAGCGGCGACAGTTCGAGGAACGGGGTGTCCTCGTCGATCAGCAGCTCGATGCGTTCCCGGGCCAGGAGTTTGCCCCGGGCGCGGTGCCGGGCCACGTACTTCTCGCCGCCGCCCGCCTGCGCCCTGGTGTGTTCGGCGGCCAGTTCGTCGAGTCGGGCGAGCATCGCCGTGCGGTTGGCGGCGTACTCGGGGCCCGTGGTGTCGAGCGCGGTGGGCAGGACGGTCATGCGTGCGCCTCCGGTGGTACGTGGGCGGCCGGGTGTGTTTCTCGCGCCCGGGCGGCTTCCAGCAGCGACACGGGGACGGGCAGGTGCCGGGAACGCAGCCACTCCCCCACCGCCTTGGCCTGCGGGTCGAAGCGGTGCTGGGCGGCGACGCCCTCGCCGAGCAGCCCGTGCACGGTGAAGTTCAGGGCGCGCAGGTGGGGCAGGACATGGCGTACGACGGTGAGCGGGGCGGTCTCCGGGAGCAGTTCCCGGAAGCGGTCGACGGTCAGTTCGTGGGCCAGCCACCGCCAGGCGTCCTCGTCGACGGCCCAGACGCCCACGTTGGCGTCGCCGCCCTTGTCGCCGCTGCGGGCGCCCGCGATCCGGCCGAGCGGGGCGGGGCGGGTGGGGCCGGGGTCGGTGAGGGGGGCGGGGAGCGCGGGTTCGCGGACGTCCCGCAGCGGCCGAGTCGTGGCCGGGGGCGCCACCGCCACGCGCCGCCCGTCGGGCAGGACGGCCAGGTGGGGGACGTCACCGGCCGGTACGTACCGGGCCTCGAACACCCCGTACGGGGCGCCCTTCCCGGGCGGGGCGGTGACGTGGAAGCCGGGGTAGCTGCCGAGCGCCAGCTCGATCGCGGTGCCGGAGACGGCCCGGCCGACGGTCTCCGGGTCGGGGTCGCGGACGACGAGCCGGAGCAGGGCGCTGGCGGTCTCCTCGGTGGCGGCGTCGGCCCGGTCGGTGCGGGCCAGTTCCCAGCGCACTTCCTCGGGGCGGGTGCCGGAGCGGTCGAGCGCGTCGGCGAACTGCTCCCGCACCAGCCGGGCCTTCTCCTCGATGTCGAGGCCGGTGAGGACGAAGACGACCTCGTTGCGCCAGCCGCCGAGCCGGTTCAGCCCGACCTTGAGGGTGGGCGGCGGGGCCTCGCCGCGCACCCCGGAGATCCTGACCCGGTCGGGCCCTTCCTGCCTGAGCCGTACGGTGTCGAGCCGGGCGGTGACGTCCGGTCCGGCGTAGCGGGCGCCGCCGGTCTCGTAGAGCAGTTGGGCGGTGACGGTGCCGATGTCGACGACGCCGCCGGTGCCGTCGTGCTTGGTGATGACGGACGAGCCGTCGGCGTGGATCTCAGCGACGGGGAAGCCGGGGCGGCGCAGGTCGTGGCCCCGGAAGAAGGCGTAGTTCCCGCCGGTGGCCTGGGTGCCGCACTCCAGTACGTGTCCGGCGACGACGGCCCCGGCGAGCGCGTCCAGGTCCTCGGGGCCCCAGCCGAAGCGGGCGGCGGCCGGCCCGGTGACCAGGGCGGCGTCGGTGACCCGCCCGGTGACGACGATGTCGGCGCCCGCGGTGAGGCAGGCGGCGATCCCGGCGCCGCCGAGGTAGGCGTTGGCGGTGAGGAAGCCCTCCGGTACGGGGAGGCTGTCGCCCTCGACGTGGGCGACGCGCACCGGGACGCCGACCTTCTCCGCGAGCTCCCTGACGGCGTCGGCCAGTCCGGCCGGGTTGAGCCCGCCCGCGTTGGCGACGATCCGCACCCCGCGCTCATGGGCGAGCCCGAGACCCTCCTCCAATTGGCGCAGGAAGGTGGTGGCGTAGCCCCGGTCGGGGTTCTTGAGCCTGCCGCGGCCGAGGATGAGCATGGTCAGCTCGGCCAGGTAGTCGCCGGTGAGGACGTCGAGCGGGCCGCCGGTGAGCATCTCGCGCAGGGCGTCGAAGCGGTCCCCGTAGAACCCGGAGGCGTTGCCGATCCGCAGGACCCCGGCCGCGTCCGGGGTGCCGGTCACGCGCCGCCCTCCCGCCGCGCGCGGCCCTGCCCGGGTGGCCCGGCGAAGGCCTGGGCGATGCCGAGCCACTGGTCGGCATCGGGCCCGACCGCCCGGACGGCGAGGTCGTCGCGGTGCGCCCGTTGCGTCACGAGGAGGCAGAAGTCGAGGAGCGGACCGGTCACGCGCTGCGCCGCGCCCTCGGGGCCGAAGGCGACGGTGGCGCCGCCGGGGGCGTCCAGCTCGACCCGGAACTCCTCGCCGGGCGCCGTCAGTCCCCGGACCAGGTAGGCGTAGTCGCGGGCCCGTACCCCGATCCGGGCGATGTGACGTAGCCGGTCGGTGGGGGCGCGGACGGTTCCGAGGGCGTCGGCGATGTCCTGGCCGTGCGCCCAGGTCTCCATGAGCCGGGCGGTCGCCATGGACGCGATGCTCATCGGCGGCCCGTACCAGGGGATGCGGGTGCCCTCCGGCGCGTCCCGCAGCACCGCCGCCAGCCGCTCCCGCCCCTCGCGCCAGCGCGCGAGCAGGGTCTGCGGGGTGTGGGCCGCGGCGATCTCCTCGGCGCCCCGGTCCACGAAGGTGCCGGGTGCCCGCGCGGCCCGGGCCACCTCGCCGGCGAAGGCGTCGGCGTCGGTCGCGGCCAGCAGCGCGACCTCGTCGGTCCAGGTGAGGTGGGCGATCTGCCGGGCGACGTCCCAGCCTGGGGCGGGGGTCGCGGCGGACCACCGACCGGGGTCCAGGGCGCCGACCAGCCGGTCGAGTTCCTCGCTCTCGTCGCGCAGATCGCCGAGCACGGCTGCGACTTGGGACACGGTGCGCTCCCCTCGGGGCGTGGCGGTGTGTCCAGGAGCATGGCACCGGGGCCATAAACAATCAAGCACGCTTGCATGCTTTTCCGTCCGGGCGCGGCCGTGCGCGCACGGAGTGAGCGGGACTGTCGGACCTCCACGAACGGAAGCGGCGGATGTTACGCCCGAGTACCGAAGACTGGAAGATTATCGGCCATGAAATTTGGATCAATTATCCGATGTTGCTAGCCGAATCCCGCTCCCTCTGAGAGCGTGAACGCAGTTCCAACGGGGGGAACGAATGGGGAACACCTGTGCGCATTCCCCCTGCCCTGACCAAGCAGGAGAGAATATGACGCGCTTGAGTCGCAGCTCGCCGAAGTCCGCGCGAAGGGGCCCTTCCTCGGCCTGGCGCGGCGGGGAGAACCGGACAGCCGGGGTCCCCCCTTCAGCGGCCGGTGCCCGCCCCGCCGGACGTGGACGGGAGGAGACTTGCTGACCCGCCACCCGGAACCGGACGCCCCCGACGACCGCACCGCGGGCGACGAGCCGGAGCCCGCGGTCCCGGCGGCCGCGCCCGACCCCCCTGGGGGGCGCCCGGATCCGTGCTTCGGCATCCTCGGGCCGCTCTCGGTCCGCGGCAGGACCATGTCGGTCACCTCGCCCGTCCGGCGCGCGGTCCTCACCGCCTGCCTGCTCCGGTTCGGACGGCCCATCGGGATCGCGGAGTTCAGCGAGATCCTGTGGGACGACCCGCCCGCGTCGGCGACGGCGAACCTCCGCAGCCACGTCACGGCGTTACGCAGGGATCTCGACGAGATCGAACCGGGGCTGGGCGACCGGATGCGCACCTACCGGGGCGCCCAGTGCGGATACGGGGTGCAGATCGAGGCCGCGGAATTCGATCTGCCGCGGTTCACCGCAGCGGTCCAATGCGGCCGGAAACGGCTGCTGGGCGGTGCGCCCGGGCCGGCGGCCGACGCCCTGGAGCAGGCCGTGAGCCTCTGGAACGGCCCCTTCGGGCAGGACCTCCCGCCCACCCGGTGGTTCAACGCCCATGTCGCCGGGCTCAACAACGCCCGGCTGGACGCCTATCAGGATCTCTTCACCGCGTCCGTCCTCGCCGACCGGACCACCATGCTGGCCTACCGCATCGAGAGCCTGATCGCCGAGGCTCCCTACCGGCAGCACCTGTGGGAGCTCCTCGCGGCGGTGCACTGCCTGCACGGCGACACCGTCAGCACCCTGTCGGCGGTCAACCGCTGCCAGAAGCTGTTCGCGGAAGACCTGGGGCTCGATCTGCCCCCGGGCATCGAGGCGATGCGGACGGCGGCGCTCAACTGGGACCACGAGGAGGCCGTGCGACTCGTCGCCTCCCGGGCCCGGGCCTCCACCGATCCGTGCGAGTGCCGAAGACCTCCGCGTCCCTCTTCCCACTGACGCGGAGGCCCCGATGAGGGTCCGGTGGTTCTCCTCCAACCACCGGGCTCAGACGACGTCCCGCCGGAGCAGGAGCAGTGTTCCCGCGAAGCCGCCCACCAGGCCGTAGCCGACGAGCACGACGGCGCCCGTCCAGGAGGCCGGAGCCCCGGCGAAGAGCTCGCCGGGCGTGGTCATGATCTGCGACGCCACCCCGGGCAGCAGCACCTGCGCCTGAAGCACCCAGTCCTTCTCCAGGACCAGATCGTGGAGAACCTGGAAGGCGAACGCGACGACCACGGAGGACAGGAAGTAGAGCACCACCGCGGTGACGGTGGCGGCGGTCTGACTGCGGATGAGCACCCCGAGTCCGAACCCGAACACACCCCACACCATGTAGGCGGCCAGGTTCAGCAGGACCGCGCCGAGCACGTCCCCGCGCCCGAGCCCGAGGCCGGCCCCCCGCGTCGTCAGGAAGACCCCGCCCACCAGGACACTTCCCAGGGTCGCCACCAGCCACAGCCCGGCCGAGGAGAGAACGACCGCGACGAGTTTGGCGGCGACGACGCGGCCCCGTCGCGGCGCCACGAGGAACGTGGCCGTCAGGGTCCGGTAGTGGTACTCGTTGGTCACCAGCAGGACCGCCACCACACCCGACAGCAGCAGGCCGAAGCTCTGCCCGGAGGTGTAGAGGGTCGCGGCGATACGGCCCGGAGCGCTCTGGGTCTCCCACAATTCCCGCATCGTGCCGACCTGTTCGGCGGACATCTCCTCGCGGGGGGTCAGGATCGCCCCGGACAGGTAGTCCTCGAACGGCTGCATGAACGTGTGGGCCTGCCAGCTGTTCCACAGTGCGAGGAGCACCGCCGCTCCGGCCATCGCCGCGCCGGTGACCCACCAGGTGGGCAGCGTGCGGAGCTTGAGCAGTTCGCTGCCGATCAGCCGCCTCACCGGATCTCCGCCTCTCCCTGGGTGAGCTGGAGGAACGCCTGCTCCAGATCGGGTGTGTCCTCGGTCAGTTCGTACAGTTCCCCGCCGTGGACGGCCGCCGCCGCGGCCACCGCGCCCGCCCCGAGGCCGCTCACGACCAGGAGGCCCTCCTCGGCGGGCGGGCGGTCCACGGCGGCTCCGGCCCGGACGAGGGCCGATGCCAGCTCGGCGGGGAGCGCCACGCGGACCCGCACCCGGGCCTCGCCCCGCACCCGGGCGGTGATCTCCCGGCTCACCCCCTCCGCCACCAGCCGGCCCCGGCTGATGATCACGAGGTCGTCGGCGGTCTGCTCGACCTCGGAGATCAGATGGCTGGAGACGAGCACGGTGCGGCCCTCGGCCGCCATGGTCCGCAGCAGCGCCCTCATCCAGGCGATCCCCTCCGGGTCGAGTCCGTTGGTGGGCTCGTCCAGCACGAGGACGGGCGGGTCGCCGAGCAGCGCCTGCGCGAGGTTGAGGCGCTGGCGCATGCCGAGCGAGTACTCCTCGTAGCGGCGCCCGCCGGCCCCGGCCAGTCCGACCCGGTCGAGCACCTCGTCCGCCCGCCGGGCCGGCAGGCCCGTCGCCGCGCACTGCACGCGCAGGTGGTCACGGCCCGTGCGCCTGCGGTGCGTACCGGACTCGTCGAGCATCGCCCCGACCGTCGCGAGCGGCTGCTCCAGGTCCCGGTACGGCCGTCCGTCGACGGTGGCGGTGCCGGACGTCGGGGCGGTCAGGCCGAGGAGCATCCGGAGCGTCGTCGTCTTGCCCGCGCCGTTCGGGCCGAGGAAGCCCGTGACGCGTCCCGGTGCGACGGTGAAGGACAGGTCCCGCACCGCCCATCTGTCGCGGTACCGCTTCGACAGGGCCCGGAACTCGATGGCCCGGCCTCCTGCCGGGGCCGGCGCGTTCGCCGCATCCGTCGGGGTCATGAACTCTGCTCCTCACGTACGCGCGGCGGCCGTGCCGGGCCTCCCGGCACGGCGCTTGGGAGCCGCTGGGGTCGTCGGGCCGTCGAGGTCGTGCGAGGTGGGGCGGGGTGTCACCGCCGCCGGTCGCGGTGGCCGCGCAGGTCCTGTGCCAGGTGCGACCGGCGCGGACGGCGGGTGCGCAGCAGCCGGCGCCAGTCCGCCCGGGTGTCGTGCATGAGCTGCCGGTGGAAGTAGTTGACGTACTCCGCCAGGGCCAGGCAGTACAGCAGGAGGCCGGGGACCCAGTGCGACGGAGTCCGGCCCTGGACGGCAGGGGCCGCGACGGCGAACGGACCGGCCAGCAGGGCCAGTCCGCACAGCGACCGGAGCGGGCGGAACACCCCGATCACCGGTGGCAGCACCGCCCCGGTGCGCAGTTGACGGTGTTTCAGCGCCCAGTAGCCGGACCCGACGAGCAGGAGTCCGGCCGTCAGGGCGAAGCCCACCGTGTTCGCGGCACTGGCGGGCGCGCCGAAGGCGGCGAACACCACCCAGCCGATCAGCACGGCGTCCGCCGCCTCCACGAGGGCCAGCATGCGCAGTCGTTTCAGCAACGCGGTGCGGGAGCGTGTCGCAGGGGTCACGCTCCCAGCATCGCGTGCCAGGCCGGGCCGTGGGCCCGTGCGCGGGAACCGGTCAGTCATGGACCAGTTGCTGTCCGACGAGTGCCGCGTACGCGCCGCCCCGCGCGACCAGCTCCTCGTGGTTGCCGTCCTCGACGATCCGGCCGCGGTCGATGACCAGGATGCGGTCCGCGTCGCGCACGGTACTCAGACGGTGCGCGATGACGATGCGGGTGCAGTCGAGTGCCGAGAGGTTCTCGTGCACGGTCGCCTCGGTGGTCGCGTCCAGGTGGCTGGTGGCCTCGTCGAGCAGCAGGACCCTCGGCCGGTGCACGACGGCGCGGGCCAGGGCCACCCGCTGCCGCTGCCCGCCGGAGAGCCCGTTGCCGCCCTCGCCGAGGATCGTCTCGTAGCCCATCGGCATGTGCGTGATGTCGTCGTGGACCGCGGCGAGGCGGGCCGCCTCGACGACGTCGTCGAGGGTGGCGTCGGGCATGACCAGCGCGATGTTGGTGAGCACCGACCCGCTGAAGATGTCTGCGTCCTGGGTGACGACACCGCACTGGCGGCGCAGGTGGCCGAGGTCCAGGTCGGTCAGCGGGGTGGACCCGTAGGTGATCTCCCCGTCGGTCGGGTCGTAGAGCCCGAGGATGAGGCGGGCCAGGGTGGACTTCCCCGATCCGCTGCTGCCGACGATGGCGATCTTCTCGCCCGGCCGGACGGTGAGCGAGATGCCCGACAGGGCCTCCGGCCCGTCCCCGGAGTAGCGGAAGCCCACGTCGGTCAGGGTGATCGGCTCGTCCAGATCCACCTTCCCGGTCCCCTGCCCCACGGACTCCGGGGGCTCGTTGAGCACGTCGCGCAACCGGTCGAGGTGGACCCGGATGGTCTGGAACGTCTTGATCCCGCGCCCGAGTTGGGCCACCGGGGCGAGCGCGGAACCGGCCAGGGCGATGAGCGCGAGCATCGTCCCGAGCGACATGTTGTCGCTGAAGACGAGGTACGCGCCGAGCACGAGCATGAGCAGCGGGGACGCGGTGCCCAGCATGCCGAGGACGCCGTCGATCGTGTTGTCCAGCCTGCTGCGGCGCACGGAGGACTCCAACTGCTCGGCGAACTTCCCCGACCAGCGCTGCACCACGACGTGTTCGGCGCCGGAGGACTTGACCGTCTCGGCACCGGTCACCGCCTCCAGGAGCGTGCTCTGCGCCTCCCCGAGCGCCTGGAGCTCGCGCTCGGTCAGCCGCTGGGCGGTCCGGGCCGAGGCGAACATGACCGCGAGCTGCACGGCGGCCACGGCGAGGATCGCGGCGACGAACAGCAGCGACGTGAAGCCGATCACCACGAGGTAGACGCCGAGCAGCGCCACGTCGAGCAGGACCGCCAGGAGCTGGCTGGAGATGGCGTCCCGGACGTACGTCATGCTCGACACCCGGACGAGCAGGTCGCCCCCGGTGCGGAGCTGGAAGAACTTGTACGGCAAGGACATCAGATGTCTGAGGAACGTCCCCATCATCGACCAGTCCATCCGGGTCTGCAGCCACAGAAGCAGCTCGGCCCTCGCCAGTGTCATCAGCCCGTGGCTCACGGTGTAGGCGACGAGACCGGCCGCCAGGACGAGCAGGGTGTCCTCGCCGCGCCCCGGCAGGACGCGGTCGACGACGTACGCCGTCAGGAACGCCGGGAGCAGCCCGAGGAGGGTGAGCGCGGCCGAGGCCCCGACGACCCCGGCGACGACGGGCACGGAACGGGGCAGGAAGGGCCGGACGAAGGACCACAGTCCCGCCTCGGCTCCGTCGCGGCGTTCGAGCTCCTCGGTCGGCTCCAGCTCCAGCGCGACCCCGGTGAAGGAGGCGTCGAGTTCCGCGTAGGTGATGCGCCGCCGCCCGGACGCCGGATCGACGATGTCGACACCGCGGCGGGTGAAGCGCTCGACGACGACGAAGTGGTTCATCCCCCAGTGCACGATCAGCGGCAGGGCGAGCCCGCGCAGCGCGTCCGGCTCCGCACGGAAGGCCCTCACCTTCATGCCGAGTTCGCGTGCCTGCCGGGCGATGGAGGCGGCGCTCGCCCCGTCGCGCGAGAGCACCATCCGGTCGCGCAGCTCCGCGACGGTGGTGGAGCGGCCGTGGTGACCGAGCACCATGGCGAGGGCGGCGACACCGCACTCGACCGAGGTCGACTGCAGCCGCACGGGTACCCTGCGACGGACAGCACTCACTGGTTGCCCCTTTCGTTCCAGATGTCCACGAGCAGGGGGCGGGTGCCCTGGTCGAGGACGACGGACGCGCCCTCCTCCAGCCCGTCGGCGACACCGTCGGGGAGTTCGACGAGCACCATGGTGACCTGGGTCCCGCCCTGGCCGGTCCGGAAGTCCTTCACCCGGCCCTCCATGTCCCGGCCGTCCACCCGCAGCAGGACGTCGCTGCCCTTGGCCGGCGGGCTGAAGCCCGGGAAGGCCAGCACGCCCTGGCGACCGTTGACCCCGGCCAGGGTGCCGGTCGGCCCGACCGGCACCCGTACCACGAGGCCCGCCGCCACCGTGAGGACGAGGAGCAGGGTCGCGGCCAGGGCCCAGCGCCACCGGGGCCGCATCCGTTCGGGGTGGAACCCGGTGCGGGCGGCGCCGCGCGGGTTGGCGCGGTAGGCGGCCACCATGCTCGGCCGGTAGACGCCCTCGGCGAGCGTGCCGTCCGGGGCCCCGGGGGCGGACGCGCCGTTCAGCACGTCGTCCCCCGGGGTTCGGGGGCGGCGAGCGTCAGCAGGTCCGGGACCCGCCCGGGTGCGGCCTTGCGGGCCAGGCCCCAGGCGATGCCGGCCAGTCCGGTCATGAGGCCGGGGGTCTCCACGCCCTTCGGGACGCCGCACAGCCAGCCGTTCTCCCGCCCCTCGTGCAGCAGGGTGTTCCACACCCGGGGCAGCAGGTCGGCCACCTCGGGTTCCTGGTCGGCCCTGGTGCTCCCGTCGATGATGAGCAGGTTGCCGACGTCCCCGTGGCAGAGGCTGTGGTTGCCGAGACCGGACACCGGGTCGAGGTCGAGCCCCGTCGAGATGGCGGCGAGCACCGCCGTGTGCCGGTCGCTCTCGACCTGTTCGGCGAGGTCCGGGACGGTGCCCAGCCCGTGGAGGGCGGTGCGGGCCATCGCGATGCCCGGGGCGCCGTGGCACCAGGCGTTCATGACCGTGCGCCCGCCGAGGTTGGCCGGCCGCAGGTCGCGCCAGGTGCGCAGCTCCGGGTCGAAGACGGTCCGCTCGTACGCGAGCGCGCGCCGGACGGCCTCCCGGTACTCCGGCCGGGGGGCGATCCGGTCGAGCCGGGCGAGCGCGTACGCGATGCCGGAGGCGCCGTGCGAGAAACCCGCGAGCGGTTCCTCCGGGTTGATCGGGGTGGCCCAGCCCCATCCGTCACCGTGCTCCTGCCGGGTGGCCAGCAGCCGGTCGGCGCAGCGCACCGCGATCCGGGCCGCTCCGGTGCCCGGCCGGGCCGCCTCCAGGGCGAGGAGGGCCAGGATCGCGCCCGCCGATCCGGAGACGATGTCCAGGAGCCCGTCCTCGTCGGCGAGTTCGTCGACGGCGGGCAGCAGGGCGGCCGCGGCCTCGGCGTACTCGGGCCGGTCGTGGCGCACGGCCGCGTGGGCGAGGGCGTAGACGGCGCCACCGAACGGGCCGAATGCGCCGATGCCGAACTCGTTGGCCCCGGGCTTCTTCGCGAGGCCCGCCAGCGTCTCGGCGATGAGCAGCGAACGCTTCGCGACCTGGTCGAAGGCGGCTCGGGCCAGCTCGCCGGTGCGCTCGTCACCGGTGACGGCCGCGACGGCGTCGAGGGCGTGCGCGATGCCGGCGGTCCCGGTGTAGAGGCCGATGGGTGCGGGTGCGTACTGCCAGTACTTCTCGTCGACCAGGTCCAACCCGATCCAGCCAAGACCGTGTTCGTCGCGGACGCACAGGTCGGACAGCCGGCGCGCCAGCCGCAGCGCCTCCTCGGCGAAGTCGCCGGGGTCGGCGGCGCCGTCCATGCGGGGCCGGTGCCAGTTGGGCCAGCGGGCGTCGCTCTCCCCCATCGCGGTGGCGGCGACGCACGAGCGGATGACGCGCTCCTGGAAGGCGAGGTCGGCATCGCCGAGGGCGAGGAGGCGTTCGCGTACGGCGGTGAGCGGCGGGTAGCGGGTGCCGATGGGTGCCTCGTCCAGCCCGCCGCGCAGGGTTCCGTCCTCCGCGTCGACGGTGAACATGGGGATGTCCCCGAGGGTGAGCTCGGCGACCTCGTCCAGGACCATCGCGGTGCGGGACTCCGGCATCTCGATGTGTCCGCCGGCCAGCCGGGCGAGCGAGCGGGAGTGGTCGAGCCCGTCGCGCATGAAGTCCGGGTGGGTGCTCTCCAGGAGCAGTCGGCCGTAGATGTGGGTCGGTCTGGCGATGAGCCGGGTCCGTACGGGGCCGAAGGCGGCCAGCGCTCCCCCGGGGGCGAGCAGTTCGTCCTGCCCCGCTTCCAGGAGCCGGTAGACGTGGGTGAAGCCCTCGACGAACGCGTCGACCCGGCCGACCAGGTCGATCGGTTCCCCGTCGGCGGTCATCGGGTGGTTGCGCTCGGCGTCCATCTCCATCCGCCGCTTGACCAGCCGCATGCGGTCGGTACCGCTGTCCTCCCAGGTGGGCACCGGCATGGGGGTCAGCTGCCCGCCGTGGCCCGCGAGTCCGCTGACGTCCAGACCGAAGGTGCCGTCCTCGCCGCGCACGAGGAGGTGGTTGGGGAGGATGCCCACGGACTGGACGGAGTCGGCGAGGGTGACCGCGGCGATGTCCGTCTCACCGTCGATCTTGACGACCGCCGCGGTTTTGTCGTTGTGCAGCAGCGCCTCCAGGTCGACGAGGACCGGGTACTCGCCCGCGGCCAGCACGTTCTCGAAGTGGAAGTCGGTGGCGTGCAGGAGGTAGAGGAGCGAGGTCAGGGCGCCGAGCCGCCAGGCGTACCGGTCGCCCCCCTCGGCGTCGGTGGTCGCGGTGGTGTCGACCTGTTCGACCCATCCGTGGCCGCCCCGGTCCACGATGCCGATCCTGGCCAGATCGTGCGGGGCCTCCTGCTGGTTGACCCAGTCCAGGAGTCCGTCGAAGGCGGTGTCCATGGCCAGCGGACGGGGTTTGAAGACCAGGGTGGCGGTGTCGAACTCGACCATGGCGACGGAGCGGCCCCGCCGGTGCTTGTCGCCGGCGCCGAACTCCAGGCGTACCAGCCGCCGGGGCTCCTGGGCGGCGAGCAGGCTCCCGCGCAGCACGGGGAGATCGGCCACGAGTGCGTCGATCAGCTCGACCCGGGTGTCGATCCAGAAGCGGAGCTGGCCCACGATCAGCCGTGCCAGGACCGGGTATTCGTCCCAGAGGGCGAGCGCGTTGGCCTCCGACCGGAGGAGTCCGACGTAGGAGGAGAAGCGTTCCTCGGGGGTCTCGCCGCCGAGGCGGTCCTCGACCCGGGCGATGTTGAGTTCGAGGACGAGGGTCCGCTGCACATGGCCGAGGAGGTCGGCGGCGGGGGCGGTCGCGCGGACGACGTCGAGAACGTGCCCGAGGTCGGCGAGGACGGGGTCCTCGCTGCCCCGTACCCGTTCCTCGACGAGTGCGTCGAGCTCGTGGACGGCGCCTTCCACGAGCGGGCGTATCACTTCCAGGAGGCCCATGTCCGGGTCGAGGCGGCGGGTGGCGTCCGTGGTGGCCATGCCTTCGGCCCACCACCGCCGGAAGATCCGGTGCCAGTCGGGTTCGTCCGTCAGGCGGGCGACGAGGGAATCGTCGCTCTCCCCGAGCAGGGCGGTCAGTTCGTCGGCGGTGACGCCCAGCGGTGCGAGCCGTTCGTCCAGGGTGGCGCGTTCACCGGTCAGGGGCGCCAGCTCCCTCCACATGGCCAGGCGCTTCTCGCCCCGCACCGGGTCGATCCGCGACGGGGTACCGCCGAGCCTTTCACTCAGGGTGGCGGCCCGGTGCCAGGGGAGGTGGACCCCCGCCGACCCGCCGATGGGGTGCTCGCTTGCGACGTCAGGCATTCCGCTCTTCCTCCTGGGGCATAAACATGACCGGCGGGGGCGTACGGTCGCCCGCCCCTGCCGGTCACGTCATTTCTTCGGTACGCTGCTAGTTCTTGCAGGGCTTACCGGGGTTGCAGGCCAGACCGCATACGGTCCAGCCCGAGTACCACGGCAGGCACGAGCAGCACCCGAGAGTGCCGAGAACGCCGGAGCCAGCTCCGTTGATCTCGGTCAGCTCTTCGTCGGTGATTGCGGTGAGGCCTTCGCCCGACGGATGGGCGGGGGCCTCACTCCCGAGGGACAACCGGTAGTCGGCGTCCTTCCAGGACCGGACTATGTCCACGAATCATCACTCCCTGTAGGAATCGGGCAGGCTCAGCAACAGCCGCGCGTGCCCATGCTGCAGCTGCCGCAGAGGGTCCCGGTCGGGGAGCACACCGTGACGGTCAGAGTGACCGTGGCGCACACCCACGTGGTCCCGCCCGCGACGCCGTCGAGCTGATCGTCGGCCAGCTCGACGAGGCCGGCCGGGTTGGCGGGGGCCTCGCTGAGGGTGGCCCGGTACTCGGGGTCCTTCCATGCGCGAACAAGGTTCATTTGTCTGTCACCTCCTTTCGCTGAGGATGGGAACCGGCCCCTGGGGGCTGGTTCCGGGTGCCATCCTCAGCGGCCGTCATGCAGCCGGAATACCGCGCGGGCGGCCCGGGGCGCATACACGGCGCATACGCCGGAGCGAGTTGCTCCGGCAGGGCCGTCCGCCCTCACGGCCCGTACGGGAACGCCGCCGTCATGGGGTCCATGGCGGCGGCTGCCCCGGGGCATGCCTTCGCACCGGTCGTGGTGACGACCGGTGCGGGAACACATACGGGTGCACGGTGGGGAGGCACCGGCGGCGGAGGGGACTGACGGCCCGGGCAGAAGGGGGCCGGCCGGAAGCGCTGGACGGAGAGGGTCCGGCGGCTCAGGCGACCACGGCGACGACGGCCGCCGTCAGGGCGAAGAAGCCGCACACACCCAGGACCAGGCCCCTGAGGTGGAGCATCACGAACGACGGGCCCCGGGTGGTCGCGCCTTCCGGGTCGGCGGCGCTGTAGTGGACGGTCACGACGTCGCCCACGGCCGGGGAGAGCCGCCCCTGCCGCTCCTCGAAACTGACGGTGCGCCCGTCGTCGGTGCGGAACTCCAGGGTGGGGTGGCGGTGGACGACGAAGCCGCCCTCCGCGTCCTGCCCCTCCTCGACGCGTATGCCGGTGCAGCGGGCCTCGGCGGTAAGGCCCTCGGCCCAGATGGCCCGGAGCCGGGGGCCGTCGATGAGGCGGTCCGCGTGCTTCCGGAACATCATGGTCGCGCCGACGGAAAGGACGAAGTAGACGGCGGCGATGGCGACGGCCATGGGGCTCCCCCGGCGGGATCGGGCGGGACGGACCGGCATTATCCCGTGCGCGGATCGCGCCCGGCAAGGGCCCTCCGCACCTGCGGCACCGGCGCACCGGGGCCGCCCCGGATGGTCCGTCAGGTGCGTTCGCGGGCCTTCACGCGCCGCGCCTGGCTGCGCACCGCGCCCATGCTCGCCCCGATGACGAGGGCGATCGCCAGTGCGTCGGTGGTCGACAGGGCCTGGTCGAGGACCAGGAATCCGGCCAGGGCCGCGATCGCCGGCTCCAGGCTCATCAGGATCGCGAAGGTGGGCGCGGGCAGTCGGCGCAGCGCCATGAACTCCAGGGTGTACGGGAGTACCGAGCTCAGCAGCGCCACCAGCGAACCGAGCCCCAGCGTGGCCGGGACCACCAGCTTCGGCCCCGACTCGATGAGGCCCAGGGGCAGGACGAGGAGGGCGGCGACGGCCAGGGCCAGGGCCAGCCCGTCCGCCTGCGGGAAGCGGCGGCCGGTACGGGCGCTGAAGACGATGTACGTCGCCCACAGGGCACCCGCGCCGAGCGCGCAGGCAGCGCCGACCGGGTCGAGGCGGTCGAGCCCGCCACCGCCCAGCAGCACGACGCCGCCCAGCGCGAGCCCCGCCCACACCACGTTGACCAGGCGACGGGAGGCCACCACGGAGAGGACCAGCGGCCCCAGCACCTCCAGGGTGACCGCCGCACCCAGCGGGATACGGTCGGCGGCCTGGTAGAAGAGCGTGTTCATACCGCCCATGGCCAGGCCGAAGGCGACGACGGTGCCCCAGTCGGCACGCGAGTAGCCGCGCACCTTCGGCCGGCAGACGATCAGCATCACCACGGCGGCCACGACCAGCCGCAGCGTGACGACCCCGAGCGCCCCGGCCCTCGGCATCAGCAGCACCGCGACGGCGGAGCCGAACTGCACGGAGAGTCCGCTTGCGACCACCAGCGCGATCGGGGCGAGCGCCGCGCCCCGCCCTCGGGGGCCCGTGGGACCGCCCGAAGCACCGCCCGGGGCGGCGACCGCCTCGGGTACGGCGACGGCCGCGGCTCCTGCCGCGCTGCGCTGGTCGTTCACCTGCGGTGTCCCTCCTCTGCCCGAAGTCCACTCTGGTGGACCGCCCGGTCGAAGGTACTGCACCTTCCCGTACCCCGGCCGGGCCGCCGTTCGTTCGGTACGTCCTCTTACGGTAAGTACCTCCGCGTGCCATGTGAAATGTCGAAAGCGCTCCGGTTATGCTCCGCGCGCATGAGCATCGGACATTCCGGGGAGAGCACCGGCCGCGGCATCGAGGTACGGCATCTGCGTGCCTTCCTCGCCGTGGCCGACGAGGGCAATGTCACCCGTGCCGCCACCCGCCTGCACCTCACCCAGCCTGCGGTCTCGCGCACCCTGGCCGCGCTGGAGCGGCACCTCGGCACCCGGCTCGTCGACCGGTCCACCCACCATCTCGCCCTCACCCCGGAGGGCGTCGTCTTCCGCGACAGGGCCGCCGCCGCGGTCGCCGCCTTCGACGAGGCGCTGGACCCCGGCGGGCTGCGCCGGTGGCCGCTGCGGCTCGGGCACGCCTGGTCGGCGTTCGGCCCGTACACCACTCCGCTGCTGCGCCGCTGGCAGGAGCGGTATCCGCAGACCCCGCTGGAGCTGCTGCGGATCGACGACCGCACCGCCGGGCTGACCCGTGGCGAGGTCGACGCGGCGCTGCTGCGGGGGCCGGTCGAGGCGCCCGGTCTGGTCACCGAGGTGCTGTTCGAGGAGGACCGGGTGGCGGCGGTCGCCACGGACGGTCCGCTCGCCGCCCGCGCCATGCTCCGGCTCGACGATCTGAGGGGCGAGACGGTCGTCCTCAACACCGTGTCCGGCACCACCACGGTCGAGCTGTGGCCCCCGGGCGGGCGGCCCGCCGCGACGCTGACGGTCGCCAACACCGACGACTGGCTCGCCGCCATCGCGGCCGGGCGCGGGGTCGGGGTCTCCGGCGCCTCCACCGCGTCCATGCACCCGCACCCCGGCGTCGCCTACCGCCCCCTGGCCGACGCCCCGCCCGTGCCCGTACTCCTCGCCCGCCGCGACGCCCCCGGCCACCCCGCCCTGCCCATCCTGCTCGCCCTGGCCCACGAGGTGGTGGCGCACGACCGGGGCGCCACCGGCTGAGCAACGTCACGGGCCGCCGGACCGGACCTGGATCCGGCCCGCCGAAAACCCGGTGCGCCCGGCGGGCCGGGTCACCAGACTCGGCACATGGATTCCAGGATCACGCGCATCAACCCCACTCACCTCCACACGACCCCGGGCTACCACCACATCACCGTGGCGGAAGCCGGCCGGACCGCTTACCTGGCGGGCCAGTGCCCGCTCGACCTCTCGGGGGAGGTCGTGGGGCCGAGCGATCTCGATGCCCAGATCGACCAGGTGGTGGCCAACTCCGTCGCCGCCCTGGAAGCGGTGGGCGCCCGGCCGGAACACGTCGTCCGTTCGGTGATCTACGTCGTCAGTGACGGTGACGCGCCCCTGGGGGCCGTCTGGCAGCGCCTGACCGGATCGGCCCTGGGACCGGCGTTCACCACCGCGAGCACCCTGCTGGGCGTCGCCCAGCTGGGCTTTGCCGGGCAACTGGTCGAGCTGGACCTCACCGCGTCCCTCCCCGACGCGCCCGCCCCACACGCCTGAGCCGCACCGCGACCGTCACATTTTCTTTCTCAGGGGGTGGGGTCGGGCTCGCGGCAGGGGCGGCAGAGTCCGTCGCGGAAGGCCTCGGGCCTTCCCGGTACGCCGCACTCGGTGCACTCCGGCATCACACGACGCACCGGGGCTTCCGCCGGTGCGGGCGGGACGGGCGTCACGGGCAGGTGGGGCGGAAGCTTGTCCCGGAGGCGGCGGCGCACCAGCCCGAAGGGGGAGCCGACCGCGTCGGGAAGCCCGGCGGTCAGGACCCGGGTCAGATAATCGGCGTCCACACCCCGCGCGAACCACCCGGCCGCCAGCCCCTCCAACGCCGCACAGTCCGCCGCCGAGAGAGCCAGCCGGGAGTCCGTACGACCGAGCCGCGCCAGCGCCGCGAACGCGGGCGAGGGAGCGCCGTTCTGCGGCTGCGGCTGCGGCTGCGGCTGCGGCTGAACCGGTACCTCCGGCTCCGCGACGCGCTGCTGCGGGACCTGCGCGGCGGGCACGGGCACGGAAGCAGAAGCAGGGGCAGGGGCGGCGGCCTGGGGGTCGGACTGGGTGGCGCGGTGGTTCTGGTCGGCGAGGAAGGTGGTCCACCACTCGTTGTCGTGGGCGACCCGCGACCAGAACGTGCGCGTGACCCAGCGGATCTGCCCGTTCTCGATGCTCACGCAACGCCCCCGGCGCAGGTGACCGGCCACGCTCAGGGCCCGTAACGCGCTGCCCACCGCCATCTGCCCGTACAACGGCAGCGACTTCGCAAGGGACTTGATGTCCATCGCCGCACCCTCCGCCAACGCCTCCACATAGCCCGCGATGTGCCGCTCACGCACCGGCAGCGACGCGAAATCGGCCTCGTGGGGCGGGCGTTCCGCCGGTACGGAACGCTTCCCGTAACCAGGATTTGCCCTCGGCGGGAGAACGCGCGGAGCTGCGGACGCACAACGGTCGGGGATAAACTCGGCTACAGCCAAGGGATCGTCTTTCTGTTTTGGTTTGGGAGATCTTGCGGTCAGACCCCGGCCGGTGCTCTAACACCGCGTCGGGGTCGATTCGTTCGCACCGTAAGCGGGCGCGACTCTGCGCCGCAACTCGATCACGATTAGTCATACTTGCTGGCCGTGACGGGTACGGGAGGGCGGGGAGGTTTCCCCAACCCACCCAGGAAACCAACCGCTTGGAACACACCGCTCGAATCCCGAACCCCGAATCCCGGCCCCCGGATCCCGAAGCTCAAGCCCCGGGCCCGCACCCGTCTCCGCGCCCACGAAAGAGTGAACCGGCCCCTCCCGAAGCTCGGCACCCGAAGCCCGGCGCCCGAAGCTCGGGACTCGGGATTCGAGGCGGGCTCAGGGAGATCGGGGGCTCTCCTGGCGCAGGGCGTCCGCGAGGAGTTCGGCGAGGTGGCGGGCGCGTACGCCGCCGAGCTGGGCGAGCTGGGTACGGCACGAGAAGCCGTCCGCGAGGAGGGCCGTGCCCGGTTCGGCCGCCCGTACGGAGGGGAGCAGGGTCTCCTCCGCGCAGGCCACCGACACGTCCCAGTGGCCGCGTTCGAAGCCGAAGTTCCCGGCCAGGCCGCAGCATCCGCCGCTCAGCTCGCCGGTCAGGCCCGCCCGTTCGCGCAGGCGGCGTTCGGCCGCGTCGCCGAGGACCGCGTGCTGGTGGCAGTGGGTCTGACCGGCGACCGGGCGGTCCAGGCGGGGCGGCCGCCAGTCGGGGGCGTACTCCTCCAGGTACTGGGCCAGCGTCCGGACGGAGGCGGCGAGTTCGGCGGCCCGGGGGTCGTCGGGGAGGAGTTCGGGCAGGTCGGTGCGGAGGGTGGCGGCGCAGCTCGGTTCGAGAACGACGAGCGGCTCGCCCAGGGTCGGGCCCATCCGGTCCAGGGTGCGGCGCATCACCGCGCGGGCCCGGTCGAGCCGGCCCGTGGACACGTAGGTGAGGCCGCAGCACAGGCCCCGGCCGCCGCCGGGGAGCAGCACGGTACGGCCCGCCGCCTCCAGGACCTCGACCGCCGCCCGGCCCACCTCGGGCGAGAGGTGGGTGGTGAAGGTGTCGGGCCAAAGGGTGGCGGTCCGTTCGTCGGAGACGGTCTCCGGCCGCCCGCCGCCGCGCCGGGCGGGCCCGTGGGTGAAGGGGTGGCGGGGGAGGACGGGGATCGTGCGTTCGGGGGCGATCCCGGCCAGCCGTTTGGCGAGGGCGGCCAGGGGGCGTACGCGGGCCAGGGCGTTCAGGACCGGTGCGAAGGGGGCGGCCAGGCGCAGCCACCGGGGCAGCCCGCCCATCGCGTAGTGCGCGGCGGGGCGGAGCCGTCCCCGGTAGTGGTGGTGGAGGAACTCCGCCTTGTACGTGGCCATGTCGACGCCGACCGGGCAGTCGTGGCGGCAGCCCTTGCAGGACAGGCAGAGGTCGAGCGCGTCGCGTACCTCCGTCGACCGCCAGCCACCGGTGATCACCTCCCCGGCGAGCATCTCGTGGAGCAGCCGGGCCCTGCCCCGGGTGGAGTGGGCCTCCTCGCCGGTCACCCGGAACGACGGGCACATCACGCCCGGACCCGCCGTCGGCACCGCCGTACGGCAGGCGGCGACGCCCACGCAGCGGCGGACCGCGGCCGAGAAGTCGCCGCCGTCGTGCGGGTAGCCGAACGCGACGTCCACCGGGTGTTTCGGCAGCACGGCGAAGCGGAGGTGCTCGTCGAGGCGGTCGGGGCGGGCGAGGACACCCGGGTTCATGCCGCCGTCCGGGTCCCAGACGTCCTTGAAGCGGGCGAAGAGGGCGACCAGTTCGTCCCCGTACATGCGGGGCAGCAGTTCGGCGCGGGCCAGGCCGTCGCCGTGCTCGCCGCTGAGTGAACCGCCGTGCGCGACGACCAGGTCCGCCAGTTCCTCGGAGAAGCGGCGGTAGCGGGCGACGCCCGCCGGGTCCAGCAGGTCGAAGTCGATCCGGACATGGACGCAGCCCTCGCCGAAGTGGCCGTACGGGGTGCCGCGCAGGCCGTGGGCGGCAAGGAGGGCGCGGAAGTCGCGCAGGTAGGGGCCGAGGCGGGCGGGCGGCACGGCGCAGTCCTCCCAGCCGGGCCAGGCCTCGGTGCCGTCGGGCGTCCGGGTCGCGGTGCCCGCCGCGTGCTCCCGGATGCGCCACAGGGCCCGCTGTCCGGCCGGGTCGGTGACGACGGCGGCGTCCAGGGCGTCGGCGGCGCGGACGACGCGTTCGGCGTGGGCCCGCGCCTCGGCGGGGGTGGTGCCGCCCGTCTCGACGAAGAGCCAGGCCGCGCCGCACGGCAGCCCGGCGGGTCCGCGTACGAGGTCGGCGGCCATGCCCTCGACGGTGAGCGGGTGGTGCGGCAGCAGGCCGGGGGCGGCCTCGGCGGCGGCGGACTCGTCCGGGTAGCCGAGCACGGCCAGCGCACGGGCGGCCGGGGCCTCGACCAGCCGTACGGTCGCCTCCGTCACCACGCCGAGCGTGCCCTCGCTGCCGCAGAACGCGCGGACCGGGTCGGTGCCGCGCTCGGGCAGCAGGGCGTCGAGGGCGTACCCGGAGATCCGGCGCGGGAGGTCCGGATAGCCGGTGCGCAGCAGGGCGAGGTTCTCGCGGACGAGGGCGGTGAGGGCGTCCAGCGGGGCGGGGACCATGCCCGGGGCCAGGCGCAGGACGTCGCCGCCGTAGCGGGCCACCGTCAGCTCGCGCACCTGGTCGGCGGTGGTGCCCCAGGCGACCGAGTGGGCGCCGCAGGAGTTGTTGCCGATCATGCCGCCGAGCGTGCAGCGGCTGTGGGTGGACGGGTCCGGGCCGAAGGTGAGGCCGTACGGGGCGGCGGCGGCGCGCAGCCCGTCGAGGACCAGGCCGGGCTGGACGACGGCGGTACGGGCCACCGGGTCCAGGGCGACCAGCCGGTCCAGGTGGCGGGTGAGGTCGACCACGACGCCGGTACCGGTGGCCTGGCCCGCGATGGAGGTGCCGCCGCCGCGCGGTACGACCGGCACGCCGTGCGCGCGGCAGACGGCGAGCGCGGCGGCCACGTCGTCGGCGTCACACGGTCGGACGACGCCGAGCGGCACCCTGCGGTGGTTGGATGCGTCCATCGTGTTCAACGCCCGTGCGGTGGGGCCGAATTCGACCTCGCCGCGGATCGCGATACGCAGGGCCTGTGCGAGTTCGTCGGGTTCCGTCGGATTCTGTACTGCGGCCATGGGACCCAGGATGCCGTTGATCGGGTCACTGGACCCCACGACGCTTCCTGTTTCCCCCGGGTACGTCAATACGTCGGAATAGGTCGGATGCGTGGTCACATACACAACAGAGAGCGCCACAAGGGCTTCCCAAAGAGAGCGTCAATTCTCATATAGTGACCAGGACTTAGCTTGGAATTGTCAGCTCCAGTTGTCGCTTTTGCGGCTGACGTACCGGACTGACCCCTCGTAAGCTGTTCGACCCGCCCGTTATACCCGATCCGCCCGTTCCATCCACCCTCCGCCCGTTCCTCGTCCGCTCCCAAGGACCCCCATTGAGCGCCTCATCCCGGCCGACCGCAGCGGCCCTGCTGATATCGCTGGTCGTCACCGGCTCCCTGTGCCTGTGGGCGGTCCTCGCCGCCCCCGACTCGGTGCGGACCGAACTCGCCTGGGGTCTGGGCGGGGCCGCCGTGCTGCTGTCCACCGCCGTGGCCGTCGCCGTCCGTGCCCGCGCCGAGGTGAAGCGGCAGCGTGCCCGGCTCGCCTCGGAGACCCAGCGGTTCACCGGTGAGATAAGCCGTCTGGTCTCGGCCTCCGCGGCCGACGGTCAGCGGTTCACCGCCGAGACCGCCCGTATCAAGGCCGCGGCGGCCGCCGACACCGCCCGGCTCAAGTCCGCGGCCGAGGCCGAGACGGCCCGGCTCACCGCGCAGGCCGCCGCCGAGAGCAAGCGGCTCACCGCCGACATCGCCCGGCTCACCGCCCGCGCCACCCGCAGCGAGACCGAGCGCGCCGCCGCCGTCGCCGCCTGCGCCAACGCCGCGGGCCGGATGCAGGCCCTGTCCACCAGCATGCTCGCCGACCTGCGCGACATGGAGCACCGGCACTCCGCCGAGGATGTCCTGGGCGACCTGCTCCACCTCGACCACCGCACCGCCCAGGCCGGCCGGCTCGCCGACTCCATCGCCGTACTGACCGGGGCCCGCTCCGGCCGGCGCTGGGCGAAGCCGATCGTGATGGAGTCGATCCTGCGCGGCGCCATGGGCCGGATCAGCGGGTACCAGCGCGTACGGCTCCACTCGACCAGCGATGTCGCCGTCGCCGGTCACGCCGCCGAGGGCGTCATGCACGCGCTCGCCGAGCTCCTCGACAACGCCGCCAACTTCTCGCCGCCCACGGCGGAGGTCCACGTGTACGTCGAGGAGGTGCCGGCCGGCATCGTCCTGACCGTCGAGGACAGCGGCCTGGTCATGAGCGATGTGCAGCTGCGCCGCGCCGAACGCGCCGTCTCGGCCGTCGACCAGGACCTGACCGGACTGTCCGGCACCCGGCTCGGCCTCGCCGTCGTCGGCCGGCTGGCCCGCAAGCACGGACTGACCGTGTCCTTCCGGCCGTCCGCGCGCGGCGGCACCGGCGCCCTGATGATGCTCCCGCAGGAGCTCCTGGCCCGGACCCCGGCCCCCGTGCCGGCCGCCGCCCCCGCACCGGCCCCGGCGGCCACGAGCCCGGCGCTCCCCGCCCGGACCCAGCCCCAGACCCAGGCGCCGGTACCGGCCCAGGCCCAGGCCCCGATGGCCGAGCCGGAGCCCGTCCACGGCACCGCGCGGAGCACCGGGACCACCGAGGCCGCGCCCGCCCCCGAGGCCCTGGACCGCCCGGAAACAACCGCCGCGGCCGACGCCACCGCGTCCGAGACCACCGGCGGCCTCCCCCGCTTCGGCGAGAGCGGGCTGCCCCGGCGCCCCCGCGGCCGCACCCTCGCCGCCGCCGAGGCCCGCGCCGCCCAGGCCCACGCCGAAGGCACCCCGGCCTCCCGGCCCCGTACCTCCGACCCGAAGGAACAGGCAGCCCGCTTCAGCAGCTTCCGCCGGGCCGTCCGCTCCAACTCCCCGCACCCGGAAGAAGGCAACACCCGATGACCGCCACCACCGACGAGAAGCTCAACTGGCTGCTGGAGGGGCTCCTGGAGCGCACCCCCGGCACTCGTCACGCCCTCGTCCTGTCCAGGGACGGCCTCAAGCTGTGCCGCACCCCCGAGCTCTCCGTGGACCAGGCCGACCAGCTGGCCGCCATCTCGGCCGGTATCCAGAGCCTGTCGCACGGCGCGTCCGTCGAGTTCGGTGACGGAAGCGGCGGCGTACGGTCCGCCATGGCCGAGTTCTACGGCGGGGTGCTGTTCATCGTCGAGGCGGGCGACGGCGCCCACCTCGCGGTCGTCGCCTCCGAGGACTCCGACGTCGGTCTCATCGGCCACAACATGAGCGAACTCGTCGAGCAGCTCGGCGAGCACCTCAGCGCCCCGCCGCGCTCCCGCGCGGACGCGGCCGACGCCGACGCGACCGTATGAACCGGCCCCGCCCCCTCCGGCCCGGCCGGGACGACACGCCGGACCGGCTGTACACCCTCACCGGTGGCCGCAGCCGGTCCGACTCGGACGCGTTCGACCTGGTGACCCTGGTGGTCTCCGAGTGCGAGCCGTCCCCCGGCATGCAGTCGGAGCACGTGACGATCCTGCGGATGTGCCAGTCCCCCACCGCGGTCGTGGAGATCTCCGCGGCCCTCGGACTGCCCGTCAGCATCGTCCGCATCATGCTCTCCGACCTGCTGGACACCGGACGGATCAGCGCCCGTCACCCCCGTACTGCCCGTGTCGCGGACCGGCTCCCCGACCCCGACATCCTGGAACAGGTGCTCGTTGGACTCCGCAACCTCTGACCGTGCCGCCCTGCAGGCGACCGCCGACAACGGACTGAAGATCGTCGTCGTCGGCGGCTTCGGGGTCGGCAAGACCACCATGGTCCGCTCCGTCAGCGAGATCCGTCCGCTGAACACGGAGGAGACGATGACCCGCGCGGGCGAGGCCGTCGACAGCCTCGACGGGGTGCACTCGAAGACGTCCACGACGGTCGCCTTCGACTTCGGCCGAATATCGCTCGACGAGCGGTCCGTGCTGTACCTCTTCGGCGCCCCCGGCCAGGAGCGCTTCTGGTTCCTGTGGGACCGGCTGTTCTCCGGAACGCTCGGCGCCGTCGTCCTCGTCGACACCCGCAGGCTCGCCGACTCCTGGTACGCGATCGACCGGCTGGAGCACCACGGCACGCCGTTCATCGTCGCCTGCAACGACTTCGGCGGCCCGCTCCACACCGAACAGCAGATACGCGAGGCGCTCGCCCTCTCGGACGACGTGCCGCTGGTGGAGTGCGACGCGCGGGACCGCTCGTCCAGCAAGTACGTGCTGATCACCCTGGTCGAGTACCTGCACTCCCTCTCGACGTCCTCGAAGGGCGGGGCCCCGGCCCGGTCCGCCGCCGCCCGTCCGGCGTCCGTGCCGGAGAAGACCCCGGAGCCCACCCCGTGACCCAGCCCCCGGCGCCGCCCGCCGGCTGCCCCGTATCCCAGGGCCGCGTACCGCTCTCCGGCCCCCGCTTCCAGACCGAGCCCACCCGGCTCTACCGCGAGATGCGCCGCGACCACGGCGCCGTGGCCCCGGTCGTCCTCGACGGGGACGTGCCCGCCTGGCTGGTCCTCGGCTACCGCGAGCTGCACCAGGTCACCGGCGACCCGGTGCTGTTCAGCCGCGACTCCGACCTGTGGAACCAGTGGGAGCGGATACCCGACGACTGGCCCCTGCTGCCGATGATCGGCCGCAAGCAGCCGTCGATCCTCTACACGGTCGGCCCCCGGCACACCGAACGCGCCGCGATGATCAGCAACGCGCTGGAGGCCGTCGACCCGTTCACCCTCAAGCGGTACGCGGAGGGCTTCGCCGACGGGCTCATCGACCGCTTCTGCACCACCGGCAGCACCGACATCATCGCCGACTACGCGATGCTGCTGCCCGCCCTCGTCCTCGCCCGGATCTACGGCTTCGACGACACCCTCGGCGCGGCCCTGGTCGGCTCGCTCAACGACATGATCGACGGACGGGAGCGAGCCCTGGCGGGCCAGCAGCACCTGGCCACGTCCATGTTCCAGCTCCTCGCCGACAAGCACGCCGAGCCCGGCGACGACGTCGCCTCCCGGATGCTCGCCGACCGCGGCGGCTTCACCGACGAGGAGGTCGCGCAGGACCTGATGGTCATGATGGCCGCGGGCCACCAGCCGACCGCCGACTGGATCGGCAACTCGCTGCGGCTGATGCTCACCGACGACCGGTTCGCCGCCTCCCTCTCGGGCGGCCGGCACAGCGTCGCCGAGGCCATGAACGAGGTCCTGTGGGAGGACACCCCGACCCAGAACGTCGCGGGCCGCTGGGCCTCCCGCGACACCCACCTCGGCGGACGCCACATCAGGACCGGCGACATGCTCCTCCTGGGCATCGCCGCCGCCAACTACGACCCGCAGATCCGCACCGACGGCTCCACGATGACCGGCGGCAACAACGCCTTCCTCTCCTTCGGCCACGGCGAGCACCGCTGCCCGTTCCCGGCCCAGGAGACCGCCGAGGTCATCGCCCGTACCGGCATCGAGGTCCTGCTCGACCGGCTCCCGGACATCGACCTCGCCGTCCCGGCCGACGCGCTCACCCGGCGCCCGTCCCCGTGGCTGCGGGGCCTGACCGACCTGCCGTTGACCTTCACACCCACCCTCGCCCTTGGTCCCGTCACGGGACCGGCCGCGGGAGACCACACCGAACCCGGAGGCCAGAGATGACCCGCATCGCCCTCGACCCCTTCGTCACCGACCTCGACGGCGAGAGCGCCCGGCTGCGGGCCGCCGGCCCGCTCGCCGAGGTGGAGCTGCCCGGCGGGGTGAACTGCTACGCGGTCACCCACCACGCCGAGGCCCGCCAGTTGCTCACCGACAGCCGGATCGTGAAGGACATCAACGTCTGGAACGCCTGGCAGCGCGGCGAGATACCCCTCGACTGGCCGCTGATCGGCCTCGCCAACCCGGGCCGCTCCATGCTGACCGTCGACGGCGCGGACCACCGCCGGCTGCGCACCCTGGTCGCGCAGGCGCTCACGGTGAAGCGGGTGGAGCGGCTGCGCGAGGGCATCGAGGCCCTGACCACCGCGAGCCTGGACCGGCTGGCCGCCCTGCCCACGGACGAGCCGGTCGACCTGAAGGCCGAGTTCGCCTACCCGCTGCCGATGAACGTCATCAGCGAGCTGATGGGCGTCGACAAGGCCGACCACCCCCGGCTCAAGGAGCTGTTCGAGAAGTTCTTCTCGACGCAGACCCCGCCGGAGGAGGTCCCGCAGATGATGGCGGACCTCGGCGCGCACTTCACGAAGATCGTCGAGGGCAAGCGGAACAACCCGGGCGACGACCTCACCAGCGCCCTGATCGCCGCCTCCGAGGACGGTGACCAGCTCACCGACGAGGAGATCGTCAACACCCTCCAGCTGATCATCGCGGCCGGTCACGAGACCACGATCAGCCTGGTCGTGAACGCGGTCGTCGCCCTCCAGACCCACCCCGAGCAGCGCGAGCGGGTGCTGAGCGGCGAGGTGCCGTGGGAGAACGTGATCGAGGAGACCCTGCGCTGGTCCTCCCCCACCTCGCACGTCCTGATCCGGTTCGCCACCGAGGACGTCCAGGTCGGCGAGAAGGTCCTGCCGAAGGGCGAGGCCCTGATCGTCTCCTTCGGCGCGCTCGGCCGCGACGAGTCGCAGCACGGCCCGAACGCCGCCGAGTTCGACGTCACCCGCTCCCCCAACCGCCACATCGCGTTCGGGCACGGCCCGCACGTCTGTCCGGGTGCGGCGCTCTCCCGGCTGGAGGCCGGCGTGGCGCTGCCCGCGCTGTACGAGCGGTTCCCCGGGCTGGAGCTGGCCGTACCCGCCTCCGAACTGCGGAACAAGCCGATCGTCACCCAGAACGACCTGTACGACCTGCCGGTCACGCTGGGCTGATCCGGGCCGCCGGACCACCGTCCACGGGCCGGAGCGCGCATCTCATCTCACGGACACGGTGCTCCACCGTGTCCGTGAGGCACTACGCTCCGGTTCGTGGCCGATATCCAGATTCCCGCTGACATCAAGCCCGCCGACGGACGCTTCGGCGCCGGTCCCTCCAAGGTGCGCACGGAGGCGCTCGACGCGCTGGCCGCCACCGGCACGTCCCTCCTCGGTACGTCGCACCGCCAGGCCCCGGTGAAGAACCTGGTCGGCTCGGTGCGCCAGGGCGTACGCGACCTCTTCTCCCTCCCCGAGGGCTACGAGGTGATCCTGGGCAACGGCGGCTCCACCGCCTTCTGGGACGTCGCGACGCACGGGCTCATCGAGACCAGGTCCCAGCACCTCAACTTCGGCGAGTTCTCGTCGAAGTTCGCGAAGGCCGCCAAGCTCGCCCCGTGGCTCGCCGACCCGACCGTGATCGCCTCCGAGCCGGGCACCCACCCGGATCCGCAGGCCGAGGCGGGCGTCGACGTCTACGCGCTCACCCACAACGAGACCTCCACCGGCGTCGCCGCTCCCATCCAGCGTGTCGAGGGCGCCGACGAGGGCGCCCTGGTCCTGGTGGACGCCACCTCCGGCGCGGGCGGCCTGCCCGTCGACATCACCGAGACGGACGTCTACTACTTCGCCCCGCAGAAGTCCTTCGCCTCCGACGGCGGCCTGTGGATCGGCGTCTTCTCCCCGGCCGCCCTGGAACGCGCCGCACGCGTCCACGCCTCGGGCCGGCACGTCCCGGAGTTCTTCTCGCTGCCCACCGCGATCGACAACTCCCTGAAGAACCAGACGTACAACACCCCCGCCCTGGCCACGCTCTTCCTGCTCAACGAGCAGCTGAACTGGATGAACAGCCAGGGCGGCCTGGACTTCGCGGTCCGCCGCACCGCCACCTCGGCGCGGGGCCTGTACGGCTGGGCCGAGGAGTCCAAGTACGCGACCCCGTTCGTCACCGACCCGGCGAAGCGCTCGCAGGTCATCGGCACGATCGACTTCGCGGACGAGGTCGACGCCGCCGCCGTCGCCAAGGCGCTGCGCGCCAACGGCATCGTCGACACCGAGCCCTACCGCAAGCTGGGCCGCAACCAGCTGCGCGTGGCGATGTTCCCGGCGATCGACCCGGCGGACGTCGAGGCCCTGACCGCCTGCATCGACTACGTGATCGAGAAGCTGTAACCGGACCATGCGTCCGGTGACGGGCCCCGCGCCGACGCGCGGGGCCCGTCGTCGTTCACCCGGTCGAGTGGCGCACGCGCATCCGCCCCCGAACGCCCGAACCGTCCTACGATGATGTCCTCGACCACACCCCTTCAGGAGGCCCGCAGTGTCTGCAGCAGCAGTCGAGCACCCCTGTGACGGTGAGCCGGAGTCACAGCTCACGCTGGCCAACAGGCTCGCGGAGCAGAACCCGGGTTCCCGCGTCGAGATCATCGGAGGCGTCATCACCGTGGCCTCACCCCCGGACGGACCGCATGCCAACGCACTGACCACGATCATGGTGCCCTTCCTGGCCGCAGGTCTCCACGGCGAGGAAACCAAGGTCCTCCAAGGAATCGGCCTGTGGCTCCCCGGTGGCCCCGAGGACTACGCCATCCCGGACCTGGCACTCGTCGACGCCGACTTCGACGAGCACCTGATCGAGAACAACTGCTACGACCCCGCCGTCTTCCGCCTCGTGCTGGAGGTGACCTCCAGCAACTACAACAACGACCTGCGCAACAAGGTCGCGGCGTACTCCGAGGCCAAGATCCCGGTCTATGTGATCGTCGACCGCAAGCACGGCCGGGTGCACGTCCTGACCGAGCCCATGGGCGGCGGCTACGACAGCCACCAGGTGTACGCCCCGGGGCAGACGGCCGAGCTGCCCGACTCCCTCGGCGCCCCCGTGACGCTCGACGTCGACGCGCTGGTCAGGGCGGGCCGCCCCCGCACCTGATCATCCGGTTCGGCCGCCCCCGTATCCGGCCGAACCGGCCGCTGCGGCCCGCCCCCGTCAGCCGGCGGGGGCCGCCGTCAGGATCTCCTTCAGCCGGGCTATGCCCGCGGCCCACGCCTTGTCCCCCGACTCGTCCCACAGCTCGCGCAGCTCCGAGTCCTCCCCCAGCACCGCGTCGAGCGCCCGCACCGCCAGGGAGCGCAGCTCCGGGGCGAAGACCGGCAGCGGCTCCTTGGGACCGTACGGGGTGGTCACCGCCGTGCCGCCCGGGCACTGGGCGGCGACCAGCGCGGCCGCCGCGACCGCGACCGCCCCCTCGTCACTGTCCAGGTACTCCGACGCCCCGGCCGCGAAGGCCAGCGCCTCGCGGACGACCGTCTCCCGCTCCGCCCACGGCGTGTCGTCCACCTGGCCGGAGAAGTCCGCGGCGCTGTCGCTGTCGAAATGGCCGGTGTCCCACGTACCCATCTGAACTGCCCTTCGCGCAGGTCGTGCACGCACACGGGTGCCCCAGGGCACCCGTCCACGGTGCGTACGCCCATTCGGTGCGTACGTCCCTCACTCTGGCAGCCACCACTGACAATGCCCCGCGCCTCAGCCCTTCTTCCGCCGCACGCCCAGGAAGACCAGGACGGCCGCCCCCAGGAGCAGCAGCGTGCCGGTCGTGCCGAGGCCCTTGCCGCCGCCGGTGGCCCCCTCGGCCCCGGAACCGGAACCGCCGGGCGGGGCCGAGGAACCGCCGCTCCCGGACGGGGACTTCCCGCCGCCGTCCCGGTCGACGTCCACCCGCACCACCTCGCTCCGTTTCCCCTCCGAGCCGAACATCAGCGCCGAGCCGTCCGGCGTGAACGTGACGGACTCCGCCTGCCGCTGGAGCGGGCCCTGGACCGCGCGGTCGGCGCCGAGCCTGCCGTTCTCGAAGGCGTAGGCGCGGGCGCTGAAATAGGAGCGCAGCACCAGCTCCTTGCCGTCCGGGGAGAACGCCCCGTCCGTCACCCACGGCACCTCGCCCACCCGCCGGAAGACGTTGGTGGCGGAGGTGGTCAGCTCCGCCGGGCCCTCGTACAGCCCGCCGCCGCCCTCGTTCTTCGACGCGATGTAGACCCGCCCGGTCTTCGGGTGGACCATCAGCGCCTCGGCGTTGCGCGGGCCGTCGGCGTACTTCACGTCGAACTGGGTGGCGGTGACCGTCGCGTCCTTCAGCCGCTTCGGTTCCGGAAAGCGGTAGATCCAGACGTGGTCCCAGCTTCCGTTCAGGTTGTCGCCGATGTCGCCGACGTACAGGTTGCCGTCCGGGCCCAGCGAGATCGCCTCCACGTCGCGGGGGCTGCCGACGCCCTTCATGGTGATGGTCGCCACCGTCCGCCCGGTCCGGGAGTCGACGGCGTAGACGTACGGGCCGTCGTCGCTGTCGTTGTGCGTCCAGTAGATGCCCGGGTGGGTGCGGCTGGCGGCGAGGCCGCTGGACTCGGTGATCCGCGGGTCCTCGATGGTGAAGGTCCGGTCGGCCCCGCCCTCCGCCGCGGCCGGGGCCGCCCCGGCGAGGAGGAGCAGCGCGGCGGCTGGCAGCACGGTCAGGTACGAAGGCATGGGACAAGTGTCCATCGTCACGTCGCAGCCCGTGGGAACGATCCACGATGATGAGGCCATGAGATTCACGCCGGTCGGCGATTCGATGACGATAGGCCGGAGCGGCGACTTCACCTGGCGCTACCGGATGTGGCAGCACCTCGACGCCACGTTCGACGGCCCGTTCTCGATCGTCGGCCCGCGTACCGAGCTGTACGACACCGAGGCGGGCGCCCCCGTCTCGGACGCGTACGGCGCGCCGGACTTCCCCGCCGGGGCCCGCGCCCACCTGGCCGGATGGGGCGAGGGCTGGCTGCACATGGCCCCGGTGATCGCGGACGTGGTGACCGCTTACCGCAGCGACGTGCTGCTCGTCTCGCTCGGCCTGATAGACCTCGGGTTCTACACCGACAGCGGGCAGACCGCGGAGAACGCACGGGCGTTCATCACGGCGGCGCGCACCGCGAATCCGCACGTCAGGATGGTCCTGCTGCCGGTGATCCCGAACATCCGGGCCGAGTCGGACGTCCCGTTCGCCGCCGAGTGCGGCCGGTTCAACGAGCTGCTGGCGAAGGCCGTGGCCGATCTCGACGAGCCGTCGTCCCCGGTGCTGCTGGCCTCCCGCCCGCCGGGCTACGACATCCACGAGGACACGTACGACGGCACGCACCCCGGTCCCAGTGGCGAGCACGCGCTGGCGGGCGCCTTCGCCGACGCGATGCACCAGGCGTGGGGCCTGGGCGGCCCGTACGTACCGCGCCCCTGACCGGGTGGGTGCTCACCGCTCCGTGGCGGGCCGGGCCCGTACGTGCATCCGTTCGCCCTGCTGGCCGAAGAGGCTGAGGAACTCGACCGGTTCCGGCCCGGCGCTGGCCCAGGCGTGCGGTGTGCGCGTGTCGAACTCGGCGACCTCGCCCGCCGTGAGCACCAGATCGTGCTCCCCCAGCAACAGCCGCAGCCGCCCCGCCAGGACGTACAGCCACTCGTACCCCTCGTGCACCCGCTGTTCCAGCGGCCCGGTGGCGCCCCGGCCGCCGGGCAGGATCTGCTTGTACGCCTGAAGGCCGCCGAGGTGCCGGGTGAGCGGGACGAAGGTCATGCCGTCGCGGGTGAAGGGGCGGAAGTGGATGCGCGGATCCCCGGTGGCGGGGGCGCCGACCAGCTCGTCGAGCTGCACCCCGTACGCCTTGGCCAGCGGGAGGAGCAGTTCGAGGGTGGGCTTGCGGCCGCCCGACTCCAGGCGCGAGAGGGTGCTGAGGGAGATCCCGGTCGTCTCGCTGAGCTGGGCGAGGGTCGTACCGCGCTGCCGCCGCAGCACACGCAGGCGCGGACCGACACCGGTCAGGACCGACGTGATCTCGTCGTCTCCCGATTGTTCCGCTCGTTCCGGGTGGTCCGGGTGCTCCGCGCCTTCTGCCATGCGTCCATTATTCGGCCCGTCCGACGAACCGGCGCGGTCCGGGCCCCGGCCCCGCGCATCTCAGGTCGAGAGGATCATGGAGAGCGAGAGCCGGGTCAGCTCGTCCGTCAGCCACTCTGCGTCCACCTGGCGGGGGCGGCGGCCATGGTGGGCCATCAGCTCGTCCACCGCGTGGGTCAGCACCGTGACGGTCACCTGGTGGTCGCTCTCCACCGCCTCGCCCCGGCGCACCGCACGCTCGGCCTCCGAGGTCAGGAACTCCAGCCACATCGTCCGCCAGGTCGTCAGGTGGTTGTCCACCTCGTAACTGACCCCGAGCACCTCGACGAAGGCCACCCGCGCCGCGCACGGGTCCTCCGTCACCGCCTTCACGTACGCCTCGAAGAGCAGCCGGCACCGCACCGCCGTGGAGCAGTCCTCCATGCCCTCCGCCATCAGGGCGTTCTCGGCCGCGCGCAGCCCGAGCGTCGCCACCTCGTCGTACAACGCCATCAACAGGACCTCCCGGGAGAGGAACTCCTGCTGAAAGACGTGGACCGGCACCTTCGCGCGGGCGCACAGGTCCTCGACACTCGTACACGCGTATCCGTACGCGCCGAACAACTCCCGCCCCGCACGCAACAGTCGGTCCCTGGCTCCCAGGAGCTCCATGGACTGCCCGACCGCCCCGTTCCGCCGGCTCGCCACGACACCCGTCATCGGTCCTCCTTCGTCGTCCGTACCGCTGCCCCCACTCTCCCCGCTCCGCCCGGCCGGTGGTGGGTTCGCCACGCGTGGTTCCGGTGCGCGCGGGGTGGCTTCCAGCCATGTCCGATGACGTGTTGAACCGTTGTCGGTGTGGAGTTCCACGCGGCGCTCTGGCACTCCATCACTTCCGGGGCCTCCTTGGCTCCCGGACGCCCGAAGAAACACCCGCCAGGGGGGCGCGCAGCCTGCGCCTTCACGCCCCCGCGTCGCTGCCCGGCGCCCGGTGGACCGCCCGCGCGGCGTGCCGGGCGCCGGGCACGGACCGCCGGCACCGCGCCCGGGTGCACAGCACCCCCGGACCCGCCCTGCGGCGCGTCCGGGGGTGCTGTGTTCCGGCCGGTCAGGCCTTGCCGGTGCAGATCGCGTCGTACGGGCGTCCCGGGCTCGGGAACAGTTCCAGCGGTGTGCTGCCGGACGGGCAGTCCTCCGCCTTCTTCGTCAGGTCGAGGACCTTGCTCCCGCCGCCGTCGGCGCAGGGCACTTCCTTGGCCTGATCGGTCACGCAGTCGCCCTTCACCAGCTGGCCGCCGCCCGCACCGGCGTCACCGGGGTGTTCGCCGGACAGGTTGCGGCCGCAGATGGTCTTGCTGGGGATGCCGCCCTTGGCGTCGCCGGAACCGAAGGAGACCTTCACCGAGATGATCTCGTCCGTACCGGCCGGGCACTGGATGGAGTCGGCGAAGACCGCTCCGTCCTTGACCTCCAGGGCCTTGATGGTCGCCTTGGAGTCGCCGCAGTCCAGCGGCTGGTAGGCGTCCTTCGCGCTGCTGTCCGGACCGGCGCAGTCGCCGACCTTCCAGTCCTTGGCCGCATGCGTCCCGTCGCTCGTCCCCTTGTCGCAGGCGCTGGCCGCGCCCAGGACGAGCGCGACCGCCAGCACTGCCTTCGAACCGTTCAGCAGAGCCGTACGGGAGCGGCGGCGCGGTGCGGAATCAGTACCGGACCGGCTGCCGCCGTGGGGGCGCGTGCTGCCGTTCACTCTCATGCTGCTCCTCAACTCCTCGGGTGTGGCGCGGTCCGCGCGGCACTGGGGACGGCGCCGGATCGGGCACCGGCGCACGGGCCGCGCGGGTGGCGCGGGCGTAAGGACGGCATAAGCGTGGGGCGCGGTTCCCGTGGTTCCGGAATCAACCGGCCGGGGCGTCCGGAGCGGTGAAGGAGACGTCCGCGGCATGCGGCACGACCTCCAGATCGCTGCCGAGGGCCCACTCCGCGACCCGTGAGACCGCGGCGGCCGGAACCACTCCGCTGATCCCCGGCGCGGCCGGGATGTCGTGCGTGGCGTGGGCGTCGTGCGGCATGACGACCCGGTACCCCAGCTCCAACGCCGTACGGGCGGTGGCCTGCACGCACATCTCGGACATCACCCCGCACACGGCGAGCGCCCGCACCCCGGCGTCCGTCAACAGGCCGCGCAGGGGCGTTCCGTGGAAGCTGTCGTCCCGGGTCTTGCGGATCGCGTGCTCCGTGGCCGACGCCGTCACGGCGTGGTGCAGCGCCCACCCGGGCGTGCCCGGCTCGTCCCCGGCCCCGGGCTGCCCGTCGTTCTGTACGTGGACGACGAGCGCGCCGCCCGCACGGGCCCGGGCGATCAGCTCCGCCGTCCGGTCGACGAGCCTCGCCGCGTCGGGCACCGCCCGGTCCCCTTCCACCGCGTCCCTCTGCACATCCACAACGATCAGCGCGTGCACGGGAGATGCCGGGTACACGGGAGGGGCGGCAGGCAACGAATGGGTCACATGGTCGGTCATACCGTCATCATGTCTGCGCGGGATCACATGTCACAGCCTGTCCACAGCCTCCGGTACCCGATTGCTTCGGTCGTGGCTGGATTGATAGGGATGGTCGGGACGTTTGTTTGATCGGTTGTCGATCGGGTTGGCAGGGGGACTGGATGAAGTTCGACATGGGGTCGCAGGTTCTGACGACGCTGTCGTCGAAG